>CASFLH010000089.1 GCA_949295505.1 uncultured Spirochaetales bacterium
ATGGAGATGGACAGGACATACAACTCCCAGCTGGAGTTTGTATTCATCTGAACCGCCCACTACGGAACCGTACGGTGGGTGGTGTGAGAGGAAAGCTCTCAGGAAGAAAAATCTTCCGAGAGCCTACCTACTCGATCGTTTTTATATATCATCTGGCGCTTCTCATGGCCGTGTTCTGGCTCTTTCAGGGAATGCTCCGGCAGCAAGCTGGAAAATCTGAATTTCTTTCTCGCTCTTTCCCCTGATTTTGATAAAATGCTTGTAAATGGAGGCTATGATGTTTGCTGCAGGAATCGATGCCGGTACACAGAGCATAAAAGTTGTTGTCTATGATACGGAAAGGAAGTGCATTGCCGCTTCTTCTTCAGCACCGCTTGATCTTATAGAGCAGGAAGGCGGGGTGAGGGAACAGGAAGCAGAGTGGTGGCTGGATGCTGTAAGGGCATGTTTCAGCAATCTCGATCCATCTGTCAGGGAGGGAATAAAAGTCATTTCCGTTTCCGGACAGCAGCATGGATTCGTTCCATTCCGGAAGGATGGTTCCGTTCTCTACAGTGTCAAGCTCTGGTGTGATACCTCGACATCGCAGGAATGCGGCGAGATAGAGGATGCGATGGGTGGCCGCAGCGTGGTTGCTTCCCGGCTTGGAAACCCCATACTTCCAGGTTATACGGCAAGCAAGATCAGATGGCTCTGGAAGAACCACAGGGATCTCTATGAGGCGATGGACTATGTCCTTCTTCCCCATGATTACCTTAACTGGTATCTTTGCGGGGAGATTGTCATGGAGCGTGGCGATGCTTCCGGAACCGGACTTATGAACATCTTCACGGGCAAATGGGACGATGATGCGTGTGAGGCGGTTGTCCCGGGACTGAGAGCAAAGCTTCCAGAGATTGTCAGGGCAGGTATTATAGGGAGAATAAGGAGAGAAACCGCCTCTGAGCTGGGATTGTCTCCTGATGTATCTATCGCTTCCGGTGGCGGGGACAACATGATGAGCGCAGTCGGTACAGGAGCCGTCGAGGACGGTATCGTCACCATGAGCCTCGGCACGTCGGGAACGCTCTTCTCCTCATCATCCCATGCCTTCCATGATCCGAAACTCCGCCTTGCATCCTTCTGCTCGAGTACGGAGACATGGCTTCCTCTTCTCTGCACGATGAACTGCACCGTTGCCTCCGAGACGCTCCGAAAGCTCTTCGGCCAGGACGTCAAGGCGTTCGATGCCGCCGCTGAGAGATCGGGTGCCGGCGCCGGTGGCCTCATAATGCTCCCGTTCTTCAATGGTGAGCGTGTTCCTGACTATCCTCATGGAGAGGGCGTTCTCTTGGGCATGAGACAGTCAAATGTCACTGAGGAGAATATCGCGAGAGCAACGCTGGAGGGTGTCACGTATGAGTTCCTCCTCGGACTTGATGCATTCAGGGAGAATGGCATAGATGTAAGTTTCCTAACCCTTACCGGCGGCGGCTCGAAGAGCAGGGTATGGCGTCAGCTTGTCGCTGACATGACAGGATGCCCTGTGCGTGTCCCCGTGATAAGGGAAGCGGCTGCCTTCGGCGCTGCGCTTCATGGCATCTGGTGTCTTCTCGGCGGCAGGATCGAGGATGTTGCAAAAGAGCATATAGCATATGATGAGAGTGCCTCCGCAGCACCTTCCGGCAAAGATGCCGAGGTATACAGGGAGTGCTATCGAAAATGGCTCTGCTACTCCGATTCGCTTGCGCCTGTTTTCAGATGAGAGACAGTTGCTTGTTCTGAAGAGCTGCTGCACCCTGGCTGACAGCCGTATCAGATACTCTCAAGGAACTTTCTGACTGTGCTGAAGTAGAGCTCAGGCTCTCTCAGATATGCCTCTGCGTGTCCTGCGTCATGGATTAGGAGTTTCTCCTTCTTTCCTTTGCATGCGCCGTAATTCTCATCAAGCATGTATGTGCTGACGAAATGGTCATCATCCCCATGTATGAACAGCATTGGGAGCGCAGACCTCTTCAGCATCTCAAGGCTTGAGGCTTTCCTTGGTGAATATCCTGCAAGAAGTCTTGAGAAGATATCGAAAGAATATAAAACCGGAAATGCTGGAAGATGATAGATAGCCCGGAGCTCATCCTTGAATATGTTCCAGACGGAGGTGTAGCCACAGTCCTCGACAGCTGCCCTGACATTCGCAGGCAGATCAAGGCCTGCTGTCATCATGACTGTCGCAGCTCCCATGGAGATACCATGCAGCACGATCTCTGCTTCGCTGTCTTGGGCTACGATGGTGTTGATCCAGAGCAGTATGTCATCCTTGTCGAGCCATCCCATACCGATCCATTTTCCCTCGCTCTCACCATGAGCCCTGTTATCAGGGAGGAGGGTGCTGTATCCCCATGAAGAGTATACCGCAGCAAGATGCCGCATCTGTGTCCTGTTGCCCATGTACCCATGAACAAGTATGGCGTAGCGGTGTCCTTCTTCCTCGTGGAATTCCGCAGTGAGGTTCACGCCATCGTGAGATGTTATGTGCAGGATCTTTTCGGGAGAATTTTCCATGAATTTCTCTGTCATTGAATTGAATTCAGCGGTATTTGCCTCGATGACACGCTTTCTTTCTCTTTTCTCAGGTGTAAGCTCTTTCTCTTTCTCGGGCATCACCTTCATATTGAACTCATCCTTTCTCAGGAGCGCAAAGCGCACGAAATAGATACCTATGAAGGAGAGCAGGATGATTATTATCAGCAGGATAATCAGAACAATCATGGTGATAATTATTCACATGAACAGGTATAAGGAAAAGGACTTTTGCTGATTACTTCAGAAATAAGCAGGATGCTGCGGGTGCAAAAAAGGAGTCGTACCGAAGGGAGATGCGACCCCAATGCCGGAAGCATGCATTGGTGGGATGCGGGCTTCTAACGTGCTCAGTATGGTGGTAATAAACTTTATAGTCAATGTATATTTTCTGTAAAAGAAAAGTTTTCTTAATTTCATGCAAAACCCCATGAAAGCAGAACATATCCTCAAAAATATATAATCTCATATAAATCCATAATGAATTGAAACACATTTGTACATATTGTAATATTGCTTGGAAATTTCATTTTGGAGGGTGATAATGAAAAAGCTTCTCGCAGCCATCATGGCTATGGCTGTTCTTCTTGCTGCGACAGCTTGTACGCAGTATCCGGACAGATGGCAGGATTATTTTCCGCCTGCAGGTGAGGATAAGATCACAAGCTCAGAAGATCTTCTTCTGTTCCTGGCCTCTTCGGAAAGCGGCTCAGCGGAACTTGATCTGAGGTTAGGTGCCGATGATCTTAGCCTTTTCCCGATGCATGTGAAAGGGACGAAGATCATCAAGGGGAATATCTCCGTAACAGACAGAGGCGCGATGTTCCCACGCTTTGGTGTAATCGGGGAAAGATCCTTTAGCTCTTCCAGTCTATTCATTGCAGATGACAGCACGGATTCTGTTGTACTGAATGACTTTTCAGTAAACGTAGATGCCTCACTTTATTCCGAAATCAATACGGTTATTTCTGTAGAAAGCGATAGGGCAGATGTTTCCATCTCTGGCATTTCGGTTTCTGAGGACATAGTTACGCTTGAGATTGGTAAGAACGTGACAACTGCTGAATCAATCAGACTGCCAGAGGATTCGTCATCACTTGTGGTCAGAATCGATGAAGAGAATGCGTACAGAAACGAGATTGGCAACCAGATTGCTGCTGAGACGGGCGCGGTGATTGAAGGATCTGAGATAAGCGCTGTGATAAACATGGACACTCATCAGGGATATGACAGCTTTTCTGAGGCAATTGGAGCAGTGAATGACAATGAGACCATCATGATCATGAAGAGTCTAACTGTTGATGCTCAGATTGAACTTAACAAGAACGATGTCTCCATCATCGGTGCAGATGGCGCGTCCATCACTTTCACTCAGACACAGGGCAGGGGCTTTGTTGTCAATGGCTCTGGAAACAGAATCGAGAATCTCGATTTCATCTCGACAGCAACAGATCAGAGTACTAGTTTCAACATGATTTTACTTCAGGGTAAGAATACAACTGTAAAATATTGCAGCTTCACCGGAGAGTATGAGGATGGTGACAATCTTACGGTACGCGGACTTGAAATAAGCGCAGAGGGATATCTGGTTGATAATTGCGCATTCACATCTGTCCGCCAGCCTGCGTATGTGAATGGTGGCAATGGAACCATCAGCAGCAACACCGTGGAAGGAACAAGAGGCTGGGTCATTTGTCAGAATGCAGTGGATATCACAATCACTGGCAACAGTTTCCTTGGCTGGAATGCAGAGGATATTGCCATAATCCTGCAGAATGATGGTGCTCAGGATAGCGACATCTATACAGAGGAGCTCTGCGTGAAGATCTCCAAGGAAAACAATGGCTGCAGGATTGACCAGCAGGTGAAGAATTTCCGTGTGAACAATGGTGTGGTCGGGCCAAGGAACTGATTGCATTTTTCCTGTTTTCCGGTAATCCAGGCTGAAGAAGGTCTGGATTGCCGATTTTTCAAGAAAAAGCTGAAAAGGGGTTGTCTTTCGACTGATTACCTGCTATCCTACACAAGCTTGCTGGAGAAGCAGCATATGGCGAGATAGCTCAGTTGGTAGAGCAAGCGGCTCATATCCGCTCGGTCAGGGGTCCGAGTCCCTTTCTCGCTAAAGTCCCGAGGATTATATCTTCGGGCTTTTTTCATTCTGTTCATCGGATGGTGTTTCCTTTCACATCCCAAGGAATAGAGACTTTGCCGCATTCATCCCGCATGACAAGCCTGACAGGTTTTCTGACGGCATATCTTATAAATCATTGCCATGCAAACAAGGTTAGTGACTGATCTAGACAGTAACTGAAAGAGTTCTCATAGATGATCAGTACGTTAAGAACATTGTTGATTTTACTGTTTTCTATATAATTTTTGAATAAATTAAATCATTTTTCATAGTATTATCATATTCGAAACATCAACTATGATTGAAAAATTTGTAAAATAAGTGTTCCTATTCACTTGATATATAGGGTTTTGTAGAATAATGGTATGAAGATTGATGAATTTCTGCGTGGTATTGGCTGTCTGGAATATGAGGATGTTTTTGAAGCATACCCACTAACTGACAGGATACGAAAAGTGATTTCCACAGATATTGCCACCTTTGCGGATATGGGAAACGCCTCTGATGATCCCGGGCTTTTCTTTCTCTCTTCATTTCTTCAGCTTGCGTATGAGTGTCATCGCAAGTATGAGGAGCTATGCATTCCTGATGATATCTTCTTCGCGACGTTCCGCGATATTTCGATCTGGGCATCCTGGTATCGCCGTCATACAGGACGGGTAGGGCTTGATCGCATCTACTGGCTCCGCCATCACGTGAATCTCGAGGTTTTCCGTCTTGGGGAGCTTGAGGTTGAGATTCCCGGTTATCCACTTGAGGGAATATGGGATGACCTTGAGACATCAGCACCAGTTCTCTTTGTCCATGTACCGGAAGGAGCTGATTTATCAGGAGCTGGTGAATTCTTCCAGAGAGCGCTGCGTTTCTTCCATTACAGCAAGGCGATGTTCCTCATTCACACGTGGCTTTTGTCACCTCAGCTTGATCAGATGCTGAGCCCCGATTCAAGGATACGGAAGTTTTCTTCGCTCTTTAAGTTTCTTGGAACCAGTGATGACCACCAGGCCGAGGAGCGGCTATTCGGTTACATATCAACGGATGCCGCGGAGTATCCTGTGACATCATCTCTTTCCGCAAAGGCAAAGTCCTTTCTAATGGATGGTGGCAGGATTCTTTCCGGTTATGGCTGCAGGGAAGAATTCCTTTCATCAGAGTTTCAGTGGGCATGATCAATGGCTCAGCATGTCTATGTTGTAGATTACAATCCTCAGTGGCCTGAGAGGTTCAGGAAGGAAAGCAGGCTTATTGAGAAAATCCTTGGTGATAACTGCGTTTCTGTGCACCACATAGGCAGTACCGCGGTTCCAGGACTGGCCGCGAAAGATATCATAGATATTCTGGTGGTTGTCAGAAGTCTTGATGATGCGGATAAGAGCGCTGCGGGCTTTGTGTCAGCTGGATACGAATGGCTGGGGGAGTTCGGCATTCCCGGGCGAAGATACCTCAGGAAGGGCGGGGATGAGAGGACACATCAGATACACCTATTCCAGCAGGATGATGAGAATATCAGAAGACATCTGGCTTTCAGGGATTATCTTCGCACGCACCATGATGTCTCCGAGGAATATGCTGCTCTGAAAAAGGATCTTGCCATCCGCTTTCCCTATGATATCGGGGCATATTGCGATGGCAAGGATCTCTTTGTGCGCACCATTGAGAAGGCTGCTCTTGCGGAATACGGCTGATGAGCTTCTGCTGTTAGCCGATTGTATTCCTGAGTATACCCAGTCCCTCGATCTCGATTTCGACGGTGTCTCCTTTCTGCATTCCTGAGATTCCTCCCGGTGTTCCTGTGGAGATCACATCGCCTGGAAGCAGTGTCATGACATGGGATATATAGGATATGAGATAGGGTATGGTGAATATGAGATTCGATGTATTCGATTTCTGCTTCGTTTCCCCATTGACGCGGCTTGTAATCATCAGCTTTGCCCCATCGACTTCATCTGAGATATAGGGGCCGATCGGCATGAAGGTGTCGAATCCTTTTGCGATTGTCCACTGTCCGTTCTTCGGCTGCAGGTCCCTGGCTGTGACATCATTGGCTATCGTGTAGCCGAGAACATAGTCAAGCGCGCTCTCTTCACTCACATCTTTTGCTTTCCTGCCGATCACCACCGCAAGCTCTGCCTCGTAGTCAAGGCGATGGCACATCTCCGGATAGATAATCTTATCCCCGCATGCACAAGCGGATGTGGAGGGCTTGAGGAAGACAACCGGAGTTTCAGGAATGGGAAGTCCGAATTCCTCCGCGTGATCACGGTAGTTGAGTCCTATGCATACAGCCTTGGAGAAAGGGACAACCGGCAGCAGCTGTGTCTCCTCAAGAGGAATGGAGCTGCCCGAAAGGATTGGTTCCCCTTCAAATGGCGTGTTCTTCATGATTCTGATGAGGCCGTCATCAAGAATGCCATAAACAGGCATGCCGTTATCAATAAGCCTTATGTACTTCATCTTATTCTCCTCATGCAGGTCCAGGTGCCGGCATCCCTGAAACCCAGAGTACGGTACAGCTTCCCTGCATTTTCGTCAGTATACCAGAGTGAGAGCCTTTTCATGCGTTTTTCCGTGAATGAGATATCCAGGATGCGTGAGATGACGGCGGAAGCATAACCTCTCTTCCTGTATCCCGGATCAGTTGCGACTCCACAGAGCAACGCATTCTTCTTTCTATGGTTTCCGATGTATGCTCCTGAGACCGCTTTCCCGTCCAGGAACATGGCGATGGCGGAGAAGGGGGGCTCCCGCAAGGGAAAGTCCTCAAGATTATCCTCCTCATCGCTTTCCAGAAAGCCATCCTCCATTCCAGGTACTCTCCTATATAACGCGAAAAGCGAGCGGAAATCATCATCTGTCCGCAGTACTCTCAGGCGGTTGTCTCTGACTTTGCAGTGGAAGTCAGGAGGTGTAATTGTCATCAAGCTGCGCTTTTCCTTGCTGTATCCGCGAAGCGGTATTTCCCTCATGACGCGTTCAGGAGCCGCAATCACATTCAGCTCGAGGGAAAGGATGAATGTGGCATCGCCCTTGCATCCATGCCATCCCTTTCCTGCCGCCAGGACTGCGGCAGCAGGGAAAACGACTGCGTGCAGCAGCCCGTTGCTCAATACGCTGCAGCCACCTCGCGAAAGACAGTCAGAGAGTTCATTGACGAAGAAGAGGTTCTCCTCATCATCAGCGAGCTCCGAGCACAGAGTCCTTATCTCTATGTCACTCAGTGTCCTGAACATAGGAAGGGGAATAGAGGTATCCGAAATAAGCGGATTTGGTTGATAGTGTCTTGTCAATTGAAGGCAATGTCTTCTTATAGCTTTCAAGCGTTGTCCAGAGCCTGAAGAACTCAGGATCAGCGGAGTATGCTTCGCTGTAAATCCTCGCGGCCTCAGCATCCGCTTCTCCTTTTATCCTCTCGCTCTCGGCATAGGCTTCTGAGAGTATTGTCCTCTTGTCATTCTCCGTGCGTCCCTGCCAGGAAAGGAGCTGTCCGCGCCCGTAAGCCCTGTACGCCTCGGCAATCTGGCTACGCTCTTTGATCATTCTTGCATAGACACTTCCCGTGAGATCATCGGAATAACGGATCTGCCTTATGATGACATCCTCAAGCTCAATGCCGTAATTGAGCGTCAGGGGGGCGGCATCACTGAGCATCTTGTCTGAAAGCCCATCTCTTCCTATTTTTATCTCCTCCTGCCGCTGTCTGGTATCGGTAAGGGACCTGAGAGTCTCCGCGTCCTCTGCATTCTCCACTTCGTTGTTGATCTCCTCGCTGTACTCTAGCGTGTTGATCCTGTTTGTGGAGCGGACAGCTTCGTTGAGGTAATTTTCAGAGATGACAGTGCGGATTGTTGAATCAAGCACATCATTGAGCCTTGCGATGCCGCCTTCAACGGTCTTCACCGTCATGTAGAAGAGGGCTGGATCCGCGATACGCCATCTCGCGGTCGCGTCAACCCAGATGAACTGGTTCTCCTTTGTAGGGATCCTCTGCGCGTCCCCGTCCCATGAAAGCAGAGTGGAAGGGTAGCGCGTGATAGTGTCGATGACAGGCATCCTGAACTTGAGTCCCGCGGTTGTCTCCGTGCCGACGATGCGGCCGAACCTCGTGACAACAGCCTGCTCACCCTCTGTCACCATATAAAATGGCCCGAGAAGGAGGAAGACTATGACAAAGACTGCGATGATTATGATGGCAGTGACAAGTTTTCTCATACGCCACCTCCTATCATCTGCAGAGGCAGGTAATTGCTGAGGGATTTGTCGATAAGCGTGATACCTGCTTCATCGGAACGGAGCACTTCCTCCATTGTCTCTATATAAAGGCGCTGGGCCGTGGTCTCCTTGTCATTCTCGTATTCCTCTCTGACTGCATTGAATCTCGCTGTATCTCCCAGTGCCATGTTGACGCGCTCGGATGCATAACCCTCTGCCTCTGAGATCATCTTGTCAGCTTCACCCTGGGCTGCGGGGATTTCCTGATTGTAGTACTGCTTGCCTTCGTTGATGAGGCTGTTCATATCCTGGATGGCCTTGTTCACATCCTCGAAAGCATCCTGCACCTCTCCTTCAGGGGGCATGATGTTCTGCAGCTTAACGGCAACGATTTCCAGCCCTGAGTCATAGCGGTCGAATATCTCCTGCATGGCGTGCTGTGCCTCGTACTCTATGTTCGTCCTCTCACTGGTCATGATAGCAAGGATGGGAAGATCTCCGACGAGCTGGTTCATCACCGACTGTGATATATCCCTGATGGTTGTTTCCTTGTCCTGTATCGAGAAAAGATACTTTCTTGGATCATTGATCCTGTACTGAACGATCCACTCAACATCCACGATATTAAGATCCCCGGTGAGCATCATCGATTCATCTGGCTCAATGAATGCACCTGTGAGGGAAGTGCCATACGGATCTGTTCCCCTGTAGCCGAACGTGAGCGTTTTGACAACCGCAGTTTCCACGGGATAGCTCCTTTCGATGCCAAGAGGCAGTTTCGTCTGAAGTCCCGGGCCGACTGTCCTGACGTATTTCCCGAAGCGCAGTACCACGGCATTTTCCGTCTGGTCAACAGAGAAAAAACTTGTTGCCAGTACTGCAATGACGGCAATCGCCGCAATCACTGCAGCGACAAGATGTGCTGATATAGTGAAGGCTTTTCTGCTTTCCATGGCCCGATTGTAGCAGAATGCCATGAATCGGTCGATAAATCCAACCGGGGGAGGGTTGCTGATAATCCTCCCTCTGGCTATACTCGGAGGCATGAAGAAAAGATTGATCACTTCGGCATTGCCATATGTCAATAACATTCCTCATCTGGGAAACCTGATGCAGGTGCTGTCAGCTGATGTCTTTGCGCGTTTCTGCCGCTCAAGAGGCTATGAGACGATGTACATCTGCGGAACAGATGAGTACGGTACAGCAAGCGAGACCAGGGCGCTGCAGGAGGGTGTGACTCCGCGCGAGCTCTGTGACCATTATCATGAGATACACAAGGAGATATACAAATGGTTCAATATCTCCTTTGATTACTTCGGACGCACATCAACGCCGCTGCAGACCGAGATCGTGCAGCACATCTTCGCTGAGTGTGACAAGAACGGGTACATCACTGAAAAGGAGACGGAGCAGCTGTATTGTCCTGACTGCCAGCGCTTCCTTGCTGACAGATTCGTGTCCGGAACATGTCCGCACTGCGGCTACGATGGAGCGAG
>CASFLH010000090.1 GCA_949295505.1 uncultured Spirochaetales bacterium
AAACACATATATGGGAATCCATGTCACTCCAACAGTAGACGGGAATGTCACGGTGGGCCCTGATGCGGTCAGCACAGACGATTTCGAATACTACGGTGTGCCTGCTGATAAAATGGATTATCTGAGAGAAAGCGCATCTCTTCTATGGCCTCACATTGACAGGAAGGATGTCATAAGGACATTCTCGGGCATTCTGTCGAAGTGGGTTGATGAGAAAGGCGTCATACAGGATTTCAGGATAGAAAGGCGTGATGACATCGCTCCTGATACTGTGAATCTCATAGGCATCGAATCTCCCGGACTCACAGCGGCGGTCCCGATTGCGCGATATGTCATATCGCTTATGAAGGAACGGATGGATCTGTGCGAGAAGAAGGATTTCAATCCCGTGCACAGGAGCGCAAGGCGCTTTGCTGATATGAGCACTGAAGAGAGGGAGCGGGCAATAGCCTCAGATCCGCGCAATGGGACACTGGTGTGCTCGTGTGAGCTGGTAACGGAAGCGGAGATCGTGGAAGCCATCCATAATCCTCTCGGAGTACATACCATGACGGGGATAAAATACCGTACAAGAGCCATGATGGGAGGATGTCAGGCGGGGTTCTGCCAGATGAAGATAGAGAGGCTGCTGGAAAGAGAACTTGGGATAAAAGCTGAGGATGTGCGGTATATGAGAGAGTCTTCCTGGGTCCTGTCCGGGAAGATGAGGGAGGACCAGGATGCCTGAGGAAAAAGATGTCGTCATCATCGGTGGCGGGCCTGCGGGACTTGCTGCGGCTGCTGCCCTTAACAAGCTTGGAGTGGAGGATATTGTCATCCTTGAGCGTGAGCCACGCCTCGGAGGGATTCTCAGACAGTGCATCCATGATGGATTCGGGCTGCAGCGTTTCGGAAGGAGCCTTTCAGGCCCGGAGTATGCGGATATTTTCATAAGAGAGATACAGGAGCAAGGTATTGAGTATCATACCGATGCGGCTGTCGTGTCGCTTGCAGCGGACAGGACAGTGGAGGCTGTGACACCCCGGGGAATGCTCAGCTATGCGGCGAAGGCGGTTGTGCTTGCAATGGGGTGCAGGGAGCGCTCCAGAGGTTCTGTGATGATACCAGGGGAGCGTCCCAGCGGGGTATTCACTGCAGGCAGCGCGCAGTCTTACATGAATATCTACAACAGGATGCCTGGCCGTGAGGCTGTCATACTTGGCAGCGGGGATATCGGGTTGATAATGGCCCGGCGCCTGACGCTGGAAGGTGCGCACGTGAAAGCCGTATTCGAGATACAGGATCATCCGAATGGGCTGGAACGGAATATCGTGCAGTGCCTTGATGATTACGGCATACCGCTTGTGCTGAAGCATACAGTTACTGATATTCATGGCAATTCGCGGCTGGAAGGGGTTACGGTGAGCGAGGTTGATGATCATTTTGCGCCTGTTCCGGGGACAGAGAAGTACTATCCGTGCGACACGCTTATTCTCTCAGTAGGACTCAGACCGGAAAATGGCCTTCTCAAGGATGCAGGTATCCTGATTGATCCAAGGACGGATGGAGCTGTTGTCGATGAGCATTTTATGACATCAATCCCGGGCATCTTCTCCTCTGGTAATGTGCTCCATGTCCATGATCTTGCTGATTATGTATCGCTTGAATCGGAAAAGCTGGCATCTTCCGTTGAGGCGTATCTTTCGGGAAGATTATGCATGGACAGGAATCTGTCCCTCCGATGCGGCTGCGGGATAGGACATGCTGTTCCCCAGAGAGTGGTATCAGGGGATGGTTTCATGCTGACACTGCGCGTGAATGCGGTGATGGAGGATGTGGCTTTCGTGGTCTCGCAGGGGGATAATGTCCTTTTGCGAAAGAAGGTGAGAAAGGCCATTCCTGCGGAGATGGTAATGCTTGATATCAAGGGGGCGGTGTCCTCCTCTGAGGATCTGGAGGTATCTGTCGTATGAAAAAGACGCTCACATGCATCATATGTCCTAATGGCTGCTCCCTCGATGTTGAATATGATGAAGAATCGGTCGCAGTAAGCGGCAATCTCTGTCAGAGGGGCGAGGAATATGCGAAAGAGGAGATCCGGGATCCTCACCGTACGGTTTCTTCCTCGGTCAGGCTCCTGAACGGCGACTTGGAGATTGTGAGCGTGCGTCTCAGCAAGCCTGTTCCAAAGGCCATGATATTCCCTGTAATGGAAGAGATAAGGAAGGCAAGGGTCGAAGCCCCTGTCCGCATTGGGGATGTGATTATCCCGGATGTCCTGTCAACGGGAGCAGATGTAATTGCGACAAGAAACGCGGAGAGGGGTTGATGCATTTCGGCTTTTCTTTGTCCAAATGGACAAAATTGTCGGTATTATTTTTGTAATTTACAATAATGAAAAGAATTCCTTTCTGAAACTATAATTCCTTCAATTTACTGAGAGGGAGGTTCAGGATGGATGATAAGTATGAAATAAAAGAAAGCGAAAGACAGAGCTGGCTTTCACTTGCGATGATATGGACCGGCAGCATGATATGCATACCATGCCTCATGATCGGTGGTGTCATCGGGACAGGGCTGAGTCTTGGCGGCGTTGTCCTTGCGGTTCTCGCCGGGTATGGCATCGTCTGTGTCTATATGTGCCTTGTAGGCATGGAAAGCTGTGATACAGGGCTGCCTACAGTCTCCATGGCATCTTCTGTCCTTGGCAGGAAAGGCGCGCAGTTCATCATCAGCCTCATGCTTGCGATCGCATGCGTCGGATGGTTCGGTATACAGAGCGCTGTCTGCGGGGAATCCTTTTCTTCCATGGTGTCTGGGATTATAGGAATCGATATACCTGTATGGCTCTCGAGCATCTTCTGGGGAATCGTCATGCTTGTAACCGCTGTATACGGGTACAACGGTCTGAAGATACTCAACTTCATTGCGGTTCCTGCTCTTGTGATAGTGCTTGTCTACAGCATGGTTCTTGCTTTCTCCGGTGGTGGCCTCGATACGATAATGGCTTTCTCGCCGGCCTCGAGGATGTCATTCATTTCCGCAGTAAGCATGGTCGTCGCCTCTTTTGCGCTTGGCGGAGTCATAAGCGGGGATTATTCACGATATGCAAGAAGCCGTAAGGATGTCATCAAAAGCACTGTTCTCGGTGTATTCCCGTCTGGCATGGTCATGATGCTCATCGGAGCGATATTATCCATCGTCACCGGACAGTATGATATCTCTCTCGTTCTCGCTGCCGTCGGTGTTCCTGCTCTCGGGCTTGTTGCGCTTGTTCTCGCTACCTGGACGACAAATGTGACGAACGCATATAGCGGAGGGCTTGCGGTATCGAACCTCCTTGGTTTCGGGGAGGAGAGGTTCAGGATTTCCTGCGCTGTCGCGGGGCTTATCGGGACAGTGCTTGCCGCTGTGGGCCTGCTCTCGAAGTTCGAGTTCTTCCTTAACATCCTCAGCGCTCTCATTCCGCCTATCGCAGGCGTGATGATTGCATCTTACTGGATACTCGGCAAGGGGGAAAAGGAAAACCTTATTGAGAAGGAAGGCTGGTATCTTCCGGGAATCCTCGCATTTGCCATTGGTGCTGTCGTTGCATATGTCACCGGAAATATCGCGATATTCCTCATCGGGCCAGTGAATGGGATAGTGGTTGCGATGGTGCTTTATATCATATTCGTGAAGATTGCGGAGAAAGGAGAGGCTGGGTATGAGAAGAATAGGTGAGAAGGAAATCAATGATATCGCCCTTGGTGCTGCACTGCTTGGTGCCGGGGGAGGCGGAGATCCGTACATCGGACGTCTTATCGCTCTCAATGCTGTCAGGGACGCCGGGGAAGTGACGCTCCTTTCCCCTGATGAGGTCCCAGATGATGCGTTCATCGTGCCGATAGCAATGATGGGTGCGCCTACAGTGCTTTGCGAGAAGGCCATAAACGGCAATGAGTACAGAGTTCTCGCAGAGATGGTTGAATCGTATTTCGGCAGGAAAATCTATGCGTTCATGCCGATAGAGGCTGGAGGCGTCAACAGCATGCTTCCTATTGCCGCAGCCGCGAGGCTTGGCCTTCCTCTTGTTGATGCTGACGGCATGGGCAGGGCTTTCCCGGAACTGCAGATGGTTACTTTCACTATAGGGGGGATGAGCGCAACGCCGATGGCGCTGACTGACGAGAAGGGTAACAGCTGTATCTTCAACACTATCACGAATAAATGGACAGAGGAGCTTGCAAGGAGCGTTACGATGTCATGCGGGGGATCTGTGTCGGTATCGCTTTACACGATGAGCGGCGCGGATATGAAGAAATACGCTGTCAGGGATATTGTGACGCGGAGCGAGCGCCTGGGGTCTGCGCTGCGTCTCATCAAGGAGGCAAGCCAGGATGATACAGAGGACAGGTTCCTGGAAATAACAGAGGGATTCAGGCTTTTCAAAGGCAAGATCGTAGATGTGAAGAGAGAAGTCAGGGGAGCCTTCAATTTCGGTACGGTCATGCTGGAAGGAATCGGAGAGTACAAAGAGCACAGTGCATATGTGGAATTCCAGAACGAGAATCTCTCTGCTGTTGTGGATGGCAGGATTGTGGCAACTGTACCTGATCTGATCTGTCTTGTCGACAGCAATACGTATACTCCTGTTCCTACTGACGCGCTGAAATATGGCAAGAGGGTTCTTGTAGTAGGCCTCAGGTGTTTTGAGCGCTGGAGGACTGAGGCAGGGCTCGCACTTGTCGGTCCGCGTTACTTTGGTCTCAATACTGATTACATACCAATTGAGGAGAGGGTTAAGGCATGAAATACAGACTTGGAATAGATGTAGGCGGCACAAATACAGATGCTGTCATAATCGATGAGAACCTGGATGTTGTCGCACAGACTAAGATGCCGACAACCCCTGATGTCTACACGGGGATAATGAATGCTGTCCGCAGTGTGCTTTCTTCCTGCAGCATTGACAGAAAGGATATCTCGATGGCTATGCTTGGAACCACTCAGTGCACTAACGCTATAGTTGAGAGAAAGAATCTTGTTCCCGTGGGGATCCTGCGGATCGGTGCGCCGGCGGCTACCGGTATCCAGCCTATGACAGACTGGCCGGAAGACCTGAGGAAGATTGCGTATCAGAGCGCCGTGGTCAAGGGTGGATATGAGTACGATGGAAAGGAAATCAATCCACTTGATGAAGAGGCATGCAGGTCCTTTTTCGAGGGAATCAAAGGACATGTTGATTCCGTTGCCATATCAGGGGTGTTTTCCACACTCAGGAATGATCAGGAGGTCAGGGCGGGGGAGATTGCCCGTGAAGTGCTGGGCAGTGATGTGCATATCTCCCTCTCATCGGAAATCGGATCGATGGGTCTGATCGAGCGTGAGAATGCGACAATACTCAATGCTGCCCTCAACAAGGTCGCGAAAGCCTTTACGGAAGGTTTTGCGAAAAGCCTGCTGGACGAGGGACTGGAGAATGTATCGCTCTATCTCTCGCAGAATGATGGAACGCTCATGAGCATCGACGAGGCGCGACGCTATCCTGTGCTTACGATAGCCTGCGGACCGACGAACAGCATAAGGGGATCAAGCTATCTGTCTAAGATATCAAACGCGATTATTGTCGATGTAGGGGGAACGACGACTGATGTAGGAGCCCTGCAGAACGGGTTCCCCCGTGAAAGCGGTGTCGCTGTCACGATAGGAGGAGTACGCACAAACTTCAGGATGCCCGATGTTGTCTCAATCGGACTTGGCGGTGGCAGCATTGTCAGGGTAAGGGACGATGGCTCTGTGACGGTTGGACCTGACAGTGTCGGCTACAGGATAACAAGTGAGGCCCTTGTGTTCGGAGGAAACACCATTACGGCAACAGATGTCGCGGTCGCTCTTGGTCTTGCTGATATCGGTGACAGGGAAAAGGTTGCCTCATTGAGCCGTGATGTGGCTGTCAAGGCGCTTGATGAGATAAAGCGGAAAGTCGAGGATGCGATTGACTCCATGAAGCTGTCAGGCAATGACGTTACCGTAATCCTTGCAGGCGGCGGATCCGTGATCATTCCTGAGGATCTGAAGGGTGCCAGTGAGGTCATTGTCCCGCCGTATTCAGGCTGCGCCAACGCTATCGGAAGCGCCATTAGCAAGGTCAGCGGATATTATGAGAAGCTTGTCTCATATGACGAGGTTCCGAGGGAAGAGGCAATCAGGGTCGCATCTGAGGAGGCTGTTCTCGAGGCGACACGTTCCGGTGCCCGGGCAGACAGCGTGGAGATAGTTGAGCTTGAGGATGTCCCTCTTCAGTATTATCCCGGAAATATGGTAAGGATCAGGATCAAGGCAGCGGGGGACTTAGCCTGAGCCCTGCAGGGAGAGAATCCTCCTCATCATCATGGCTCTGTAGAGCACAACGCTCTGCGGAGCCTTTGCTATATCAGCATGCATGAGCCCTGATATCCTTCTTATCCTGTACTTTACGGTATTATTATGAACGTTCAGCAGCTTCGATGTCTGCAGTGTGCTGAGATCCGTATCAAGGAAGAATGTTTCCAGCGTCTGCATAAGAATCTCTGCATCTTCGGATTCTTCGATGATTCTCAGTGGTGAGAGGACTTTTGCAATCTCCTCCTCTCCTTTTTCTATTATCGGGAAAAAGCAGTTGACCAGCTGGATGTCAGCAAGATTCAGTACGTTTTTGCCATAAACTCTTGCTGCTGTTGACATGGAAGCCTGTATCTCGAGAAAGGCTTTCCTGACTTCGCCTGTATCGCGGAGATCGAAGGCTTTTGCCAGCAGGCAGTCCTTGTCCGAGAGGAGATCGCTTATTGCTTCAATTATCCCATTGCCAAGATTCGATGCCAGGAAAAGCACGATGCTGCCATTGTATAGGTCCACAATAGGGCGTGATACATAAGGGGAGATTTCCGTTTTCACTTTCTCAAGCATGGTCTCCATGTCCTTCCTGCTCCTCAGCACGAACATGGTATCAAGGCTTTTCACATCGATGCTGAACATGGCTGCCAGGCGTCTCATCCTGAGGCTTTCATCCTGCAGTATGGCTCTCACAAGCTCTGCGATGATGGCTTCCCCGTGATTGGGAGACCATATCACAAGGAACAGGTGAAGAGTCTCAACCGTCATTGATATCTGATGCTGCAGAAGGGGACTGCCATTTTCCCTGATGATGGTAAGCGTAAGGGGTTTAATCCCTTTCCCCTGGATAACTGTCCTGAATACATACCATGATGAATCAGGTGCCCCTGTCTCCATACAGTCCTTCAGCTCATTTTCCCTTCCATGGGGGAATGTCGAGATATTGATCACGTTCCCGCTTGTATCGGACAGGATAAGGCTTGCGCGCAGTCTGTCTCGAAGCATCCGCAGTACAGTGGACACGCTTCTGAGCTCTGGTGGAAGAAGGCTTACATCCTCAAGAATCTCAGTTACGAAGTTCGATTCCTCTTTTTCTTCTTTGAGTATCGCCTCGCTGATCTCACTGATTGCATCGCTATAGCGGAGGGACATTGAATGCGGCATTTCTATCAGCGCGAAATTGAGGCTGTCCGCGGTTTCCAGCACATCCTCTGCGATGTACGGGACAAAAGTCCCGACATAATATAGCAGCAGTCCGACCTCTCCGGCTTCTGAAAGCCTTCTGATCGCATTCTTCTGCGCTTCGACATCGTCACAGATTGACGAAAAAGCCGTTATTACAAGCTCGTTACCTTCAAAGTTTATGGCTTCGAAAAGCCTGTTCTGCGTTTCATTCGGAGTTGAATACTCAAGCACGGATACCGATGAGACGGTACGTTCAAGCGCACTTGCTCCTGCCGCTAGCTTTGCCCCTCTCAGGGATGGCAGCTCAAGAACTTTCCTGACTGTTAGGCTCATGGAAGGATTGTATCAGAAAATGGGGAGGTAAATTAATAGAGGATGGCGACGCTTGATGATGATTGCATGCAGTTTTGTCTTGTGGTATCCTCTTCCTTCGGAGGGCCAGAGAATGTCATCAATCCAGTGCAATATGTAAATCATTTGTTTCCTGGAGGTCCCGATGTTCCTTAATCTTGAAGATATTTGTTTTTCCTATCCCGATTCCGGATATGATCTCTTTTCATCTCTCTCGCTCTCTTTCTCCGATGGCTGGACGGTCATCGCTGGTGCGAACGGCACAGGCAAAAGCACGCTTCTGTCCATTGCCGCAGGTTTCATCACGCCTGATTCGGGGCGGGTCAGAAAAAGCGGCGAGGCCATACTCTGCAAGCAGGTTTTTGACGGTCTCACGCCAGAAGACTGGTCTTATATCTTCTCAGGGGATAATCATGTCGGTATGCTTAAGTCTTCCCTCTCAATTTCAGATGAGATGATTGAAAGGGAGGAGACGCTTTCCGGAGGGGAGAGGAAAAGGCTGCAGCTTCTGGCTGCGCTGTCACATTCTCCTGGGATTCTTATTCTGGACGAGCCCACGAATCACCTAGACGCCAGAAGCCGGGAGCTTATCATCAGCGCGCTCCGGCTGTTCGATGGTGTCGGGATCATTGTCACGCATGACAGGACTTTTGCTTCAGCTCTCTCTTCACGGACGATTATTCTTGATAGAGGAGGGAGTACCGCAGCCTCTGTGGAGGATATACCTCTCCCTCTTCCTGAAGCACTTGAAGAAAGCAGCAGAAGGAAGAAGGCCTGCCGTAGCGCATATGATGCGGTCGTCACCAGAATTGATTCTGAGGTTATGATTGTCAGAAGGCTGCAGGAGAAGAGCCGGGAGAAACAGAAAGGTCTCTCAAAGAAAGGTATCAGCAGCAAGGACCACGATGCCAAGTCCAGAATTGATGGGGCTCGTCTTTCAGGAAAGGATGCCAGTCTTGACGGTGCCATGCGGAACCATGCATCGCGCTCGAGACAGCTTGAGGAGAAACTTGCAGGTATTGCAAAGCCTCTTATGAGGAAAGAAGGACTGACTCTTGCAGGAGGTGCATATGTTCCATCTCTCTTTTTTCCAGCTGCTCAGCTGAAAGCCGGCGAATACACGCTTTCGGTACCAGATCTGTCGGTTGCTGCGGGTTCCCATATTGCTGTTACTGGCTCTAACGGCAGCGGCAAGACGCTTTTCCTCCAATCTTTTTACGATTTTCTGATAAAGCATGGGAAGGAAAGATATGTCCTTTATATACCGCAGGAATCCAGCATTGAGGAAAATGAGCATCTGCTTTCTGTTTTCCGTTCTCTTGATGATGAAGAGAAGGGCATGGTGCTTTCTGACATCTTCAGGATGGGATCGAACCCATCATCCCTTTTCTCAGACTCCCTCAAGCCAAGTCCTGGCGAAATGAAGAAGCTTGCTCTTGCACTTTCTAGACGAGAGGGCCGTTCCGTGCTCCTTCTGGATGAGCCTACCAATCATCTTGACGTCGTGTCGATGAGGATACTAGAGAAGATGTTCAGGGAAGATGGAAGGGAACTGACGATGCTTATCGTGAGCCATGATGAAGCGTTTCTCTCAGCCTGCACAGATACCACCTGGCAAGTGGAAAGAACAGGTGGTTCGGGAGTATTGCGCATATGGGGAAATGATAATGCCTGAATACGGATTCTCCTTCTCATCGTGATTAAAAAGCTGGCATCGGATGCTTGGAAGCGCTTAAACTGGAAGCAGGAATTGTGTGAGAAGAAGGAGCGAAGAATGCATTTCACGCCTGAGAATCCCGATTATCTGCTGAGTCCTTACACTGGTCTTACCAGAAAGCACTGGATAGATGCCGGGAAGTACATACTTGAGGGGGTGTTCCGTCATGTCCCGACAATGGACTCCCCAGTGCTCGTGCCGCGTTATGAGACCGAGATCACCTACCCAAATAGCCGTACTCCTGCCTGGAAGGTGCAGGCAGAGTATTTTGAAGGTCTTGCGCGCAGTTTTTTCATCGCAGCTCCCCTGATTGCCATAGAACCAGATCTCGAGATTGCGGGGATACCATTGAAGGAATATTACAGAGATCACATACTCCGTTCATGCACGCCCGGCGATGAGCAGTACGTTCTCAGCTACAGTGACATGGACAGGGAGGCCGAGCCTTCATTCACCCTTCACACTTACCAGCAGACTGTCGAGACATGCGCTGTGGTTATCGGGCTTGTCACTGCAAGGAAGGAAATCTGGGATGCATACAGCCAGGAGGAGAAGGACCGTATCGCGGCATTCATCCGTGATTACGCCCAAGGTACGACAGCGACGCAGAACTGGCGTCTTTTCAACATGCTGGACCTTGCTTTCCTATCGATGATGGGCTATGAGATCGACCGGGATGTGATGAGGGAGCACGCGCAGGCGATACTTGCATATTACGCAGACGACGGATGGTACAGGGACGGGCATTCCTTCGACTACTATTCAGCCTGGGCATTCCAGGTCTATGCCCCGATCTGGTGCAGGTGGTACGGCTATGAGAATGAGGCGTATCTGGCTGCCGAGTTCGAGAAGAACTCCAACGAGCTGATGAAGACATATGACAGATTATTCGACCAGAGGGGACATGTCACAATGTGGGGCAGGAGCAGCATATACCGCAATGCCGCTACAGCTCCATTCGCCGCTGATTTCAACCTCAGGAATCCTTCATGCAATCCAGGGCTTGCAAGGAGAATCGCGTCCGGCGCCCTGCTGCAGTTCTTCAGCCGTGACGACATTCTCTATGAAGGCGCTCCTGTTCTGGGTTTCTATGGGCCTTTCACCCCGATGATCCAAGGTTACAGCTGTGCTGAAAGCCCCCTTTGGCTGGGAAAGGCGTTTCTCTGTCTTGAGCTTCCGGAGGATCATCCTTTCTGGACCGCGAAAGAGGAGAATGGCGTCTGGGATACGCTTGGAGATGGAGAGACTCTGGAGACGGTGCTTGATGGACCAGGACTTGCGATCGCAGATCATCACGACAACGGTACAATGGAGCTCAGAACGGGCAAGGTTATCAGGCGCGTTGGTGACAGCAACGGCAGATGGTGCTATGCAAAGCTTTCTTACAGCAGCCGTTATCCATGGGAAAGCGATCTTCCTTCAGGCTTGAGCGCTGCATCCTATGTGCTTAAGGAGCCTGATATATCGAAAACCGAACAGATCAGCAGCATACTCTGGAGCGGGATGCGGAAGAATGTGCTCTACCGCCGGGCCCTCTTCGGATATGACACCAGCTCTGATCTTCACTGGACAAGTGCAATCGATCTTGCTGATTTTGCTGTGCCAGAAGGCCTCGTGAGAGCAGATAGAATCCGACTTTTCCATAAGCCTGTCGATATTTACCTTGGCTCATATGGCTTCCCCTGTCCGGATGCAAAGTACAGCATCCGCAGGCGCGGGAACTTCCAGGCTGTCGTCATGACCGGGCACGGAAGCGATGGGAAAGTACGGCATATGGCGATGACAGTGTTTGCTGGATGGGACGATCTTGCTGTGGAGAGAAGCGCAGGCACGAATCCTGATACAGCAGAAAGCTTCATCATCTTCGCTCATGCTTCGAGAAAAAGGGTTTTCGGTTACGATCCATACATGCTTATAAGCCAGGTCCTGACGAAGGAGGGAGAGGAGGGCTTCTCCGACGATGAGGTCTTCTGCATTTCATCGATAGACTTCTGCGACAAAGAGAAGTGCGGAGGATATGGACCTGTCACGATACACATGAATTCGGGGAAGAGCCGCATCATCGATTTCAGTGGCATTGAAGGCCATCTCATGATGTAAGCAAAGGAGGATTTATGATTTTCCAGTTTCATGCACTGCTTGAAGGCAGTTCGCCGCGTGTCTGGCGGAGATTTCTGATCAATGCATCTGATTCCGCAGCGGATCTGATGTCCGCACTCATGACTATGTTTCTGATGGATGGTTACCATCTGTTTCATCTTGAAAAGTATGTTCCCGGCAGCCCTTATGGCAGTTTGCCGAAGTACAAGACAAAAAGGCAGATTGAAATCTCAGAGGACTTCAGCATATGGGATGCAGAGCCGCTTGCAGCTGAGGAATGCCGTATCGTAAGCCTTGTCAGCACCCCTGGTGACCAACTGCGTTTCTTCTATGATTACGGTGATGACTGGACTGTCCGACTCAAGCTCGAGACGGTGCTCAGTGATGATGAGTATACCGGTCCGCTTCCTTTTGCCGTCAAGGGGAAGGGTGCCGGCATTGTCGAGGACTGCGGCGGTGTATGGGAGCTCAATGACATGATGCAGGAGGAGAAGGCCTTCGGTGGTGATGATGAGGAGAGCCTGCTTGTCTTTGACAAAGATGCCATCAACTCCGCTCTGTGCTGACACTGTCTTTGTCACTAAAAGCAGCTTATTTCTGGTATTTGAAAATAAGTGCTTACAATACAACGGGATATTATTTTCCCACAAATAATGTTTTTTGTTGCAATCCGTTGCAGTTATGATAAGCTCATAGACGGAGGCAGAGATGAACGGAAGGCTCATTGTCATTGCTATCGGCGGGAACTCACTGATAGAGGATCCTAAGAAGGTCACTGTTGATGCCCAGTATCGGGCAGCGGAGAAGACAGCGCATCATATCGCAACCATTATCGAGAATGGAGACAGGGTTGTCATCGTCCATGGCAATGGCCCGCAGGTCGGATACATTCTTCTCCGCTCCGAGTATGCCCGAAAGATCCTGCATGCCGTTCCCCTGGATTCCTGTGTGGCCGACACCCAGGGAGCTATAGGGTATCAGCTGCAGAAGGCGCTGGACAATGAATTCATGCAGCGCGGGCTTCCGAATAGGGCCGTGACAGTCGTCACTCAGGTTGAAGTCAGTGCCGATGATCCCTCATTCTCTGATCCTACAAAGCCCATTGGCTCATTCATGACGGAAGAGGATGCGCTTGACCACCAGAGGACATTCGGCTGGGCCGTCAAGGAGGATGCCGGAAGAGGATGGCGCCGTGTCGTGCCTTCACCAAAGCCTGTTTCCATCATTGAGCTTGATACAATCCGTTTTCTTTCCGAAAGCGGTGCTGCTGTCATTGCGGCAGGAGGAGGCGGTATTCCTGTCATCCGCGATGAGGAGGGCGCGCTCTGGGGCAAGGAGGCTGTGATTGACAAGGATCTTGCCGCGGCCATACTTGCAAAGTCCCTCAACGCGGATGCTTTCATCATCTCAACCGCGGTTGAGAAAGTCTGTCTTGATTTCAACAAGCCTACGCAGCGTGCTATTGATTCAATGACAGTGGAAGAGGCGAGAAAATACTCAGAAGATGGTCAGTTCGCTCCAGGCTCGATGCTGCCGAAGATCCAGGCGCTTGTCGATTTTGTGGAAAGTACCGGCAAGCTTGGCATGGTCACTGACCCAGAACATATTCCTGACGCGCTGAAGGGGCTAAGCGGGACGCGGATAACACGCTGACGAGATACTCCGAGGCATACGCGGCGATAGCGAAGATGTAATAGGAGAGGTTGTCCTGGATCATCATGTCCATGAGACAGCCCTTAAGAACGAGAAGTATGCATGAGAGCATGAGCATCGGGCGGACTATTCTCCCGATGCTCTTTCTTCTTTCCTTCCTTCCAAGCGAGGCGATGTGCAGGGTGGCAAGCGCAAGGACGAGGGGAGAGATAATAAGCACGTTCCAGTTTCCGTACGTGACATTGTGGTTTGTGGCGACCATCATGAAGAGCAGAACAGTGGACAGTATGCCCATGAAGAGCCAGAGCGCAGCTGATACAAGATCTCCTATGATTCTCAGTGCCCTGCAGCGTGTGGCTGTGAGGAGAATAGCGGCAGAGAAGAGCGCGGCAAGGATGACAGAGCGCAGCGCGAGGCTGTAGCGCTCCGGTGTGGCTTCGCGTGTCCTGGTCTGATACAGCGTCTCTGGCTCCTTTGCCTCATACTCTGAAATCGCCGAGAGCAGCACATCAGGAAGGAAGCAGGCCTCATAGAGCGATACGGGCCTGTCCACGGAAGGACCCTGAAGATAATTGAGCACGAAGGCGAAGAAAAATGAAGGGGACATGTATGGTGTCGACCATGCCCTGAAGCTTTTTCCTGTTTCGATGTTCTCGGCCCACTCGCGGAAAGCGCCGCCGGTTGCCGCATTGTAGATATCGCGAGGGCGGGTAGCGCAGTTATCCTCATAATAATGGTAGAGATATGTATTGTTCTCCGGCCGCATGTTGTATGAGAGGAAGCCTATTATTGCCTTCTTTGCTTCAGGTGACACCATCAGCTCTATGCGCTCTACGGTCCTGTCCGCATACATGAACTCGTCATACCTGTAGGATGAGTAGCTTTCGATGATTGTGTAATAAAGACGGCCGAAAATGAAATTTATGTAAAATGAGTCATCGAACCTGAATGAGCCGTAATCGAACATGACCTCAGGGCTGTCTGGTGTCTCGATTGCGATACCAGCATGGCCAAAATAAATGTATACAGGTTCCGAGGGGGCTGCGGTAATGAGATAAATATGCGTGTTCTCGTAATACTCTCTTTCCTTGTCGGTGAGAGGCGCGGAGAAATCCACATTCTGAAGCTCCTCCTCGCTCCAGAAGAGATCATCCCTGATAGGTATGCCTCCGCTCACTGATGCTGCGCTGAGAAACGGCAGCATGAGGAGAAGGAGGAATAGCGATGAAATCAGTTTCCGCATGACACGATGATAGCACCTTGATTAGCGATGTCCAACTCTCTGCGTTGACTTATATGCATGCTCTTCCTATTCTTTGTGCATGGAAAGAGACAGCAAAGGTCTGGCAATAGTCATAAAAAGCTCAAAGATCCGCGAGCAGGACAGGCTGCTGACGCTCTTCTCCCCCTCGATGGGGATTGTTTCAGCTGTCTCATACGGAGCCCGGAAAAGCATACGCACCGTCAAGGCACCGCTCTATACGGAAGGCACATTCTCCCTTGAGAAAGGCCGGCGCGGCATGACACTTAAGGATATCGATGTGATATCCACGCACGAGGCAGTTCTCGAGGATCTCGATCTCTCTCAGTCTGCCATGCTCTTTTCCGACCTGGTGCTTACAGGACGCAGCGCGGAACCGGAGCTCTATGCGCTTTACTCTTCCGCTCTCGACGCGCTTGAATATGAGAATTTCGAGAAAGTCGTCGTGGAGTTCATTGTGCACTTTCTCTCCCTTGAGGGGCTGAGCGGGGACTACACGTCCTGTCCTGTATGCGGGAGGGCATATCAGGAAGGGGAGATTCTTGGCTTTTCCTCTTCCGAGGGTGTTCCTGTCTGCCATGACTGTGATACTATGAACGGGGCGCTGCTCCTTCCACCGAATGCAAGGGCATATCTGAGACGCTCGCTTGAGCTGGGTTTCCAGGATTCGCTTTCCCTTGCTGTGTCAGATGAACAGGAGCATCGTATATTCAGATACCTGCTTAGAACGCTGCCTTTCTCCTTCCCGGGAAAGCTCAGAAGCCTGGAATATGGTGTCTGGAGGATCTAGGGGATAATTATTATGAATATAAGGATACCGGTGTCCGATCCTGGTAAGGTCAGGGCTCTGAAGGAACGCTTCTCTCTCGACCTTTTGTCGGCAACGATACTCGAGCGCCGAGGCGTAGAGAGGGCGGAGGACGCAGTATATTATCTTGAGACGGATACGATTTATCAGCATTCCCCGCTGGAATGCGATGATGTGCACACTGCAATCGACAGAATCAATACCGCTATTGAGGAAGATGAGAACATCCTCATCTTCGGCGACAGGGATGTGGATGGTGTCACGGGCTCTGCAATTCTTTTCCGTGGGCTCCGGAGACTTGGCGCAAGGAAGCTTTCGGTGCGTCTTCCTGAAGGCGATGAGCCTTATGGCATGACTTCTGACACGGTGCGGGAAATCCTGGAGAAGGAATACAGTCTTGTGATTACTGTGGACAACGGTATCTCCGCTATCGAGGAAATCCGTGAGCTGGAGAACAATGGTGTCGACGTGATTGTCCTTGATCATCATCTGCCAGGAGATGAACTCCCAGGAGCTGTAGCCATCTTTGATCCGAAAGTAGCTGGATCAGGGTATGCATTTGAGCATCTTGCGGGGTGTGCGGTCGCTGCCAAGATGATCTGGGCTCTTTCATTCTCGAGGACGCCTTTATATGGAAGCGAGTGCATTGTGCTTCATGCTGAACCAAGGAACGGCTCCATAAGAATCAATGCAGTGAGGCTTGAGAATCTCATGGAGATTGACAGGATAACCGAGGAAATCATTGAGGGGGGCGGGCTTTCCGCTGCAAAAGATAAGCTGATGGATTTCCTGGCTGTCAACCTTCCGATCATGGTTCTTGACGAGGACACGGAGAAGAAGATGCTCCGCCGCGCATTCGGCAGCGGTGTGGATATTTCCCTTGTGGACATCCGGGAGAAGCTTGAAGCAATCATGCCACGGGCGAGCAATCATTCGCTTTTTGATCTTGCGATGCTTTCGCGCTCTGCCAGATACAGTGATGGAGACAAGGAGATAGAAACCCTTGTTTCCCTCTTCCGTTCTCTCTCCATCTATTCATATCCATCCTTGTCAAAGGAATATGATGACCTGATGCAGCTTGCGGCTATCGGAACGGTTGCGGACCTGATGCCGATGAAGGATGAGAACAGGATTATCGTGAAGCGGGGGCTTCGCATGCTTTCCGAGAAGCCTCTCTTGTGCCTGCAGTCGCTGCTTGGCAGGCAGAATCTTGCAGGGAAGGCAATCAACACGCGGGATATCTCATTCTATGTTGCGCCTGTGCTGAACGCAGCAGGACGCTTAGGACATCCGATGGATTCATTTTCGCTGCTTGTAACTGATGACGCCGCTGAAGCTGATGGCCTTACGGAGAACCTTCTTTTAATGAACAGACAGCGTCAGGCAAATGAGGAGAACGCGCTCGCGCTTGTCAGGGACAAGGCAAGAGATAGCTTTGAGCATCTTGATGGCAAATTCGTGATTGTAGAGGATGCCGCGATACCACGTGGCCTGACAGGGGCCATCGCCTCCAAGCTGTCGAAAGAATATTCAGTGCCATGCGTAGTGATGGCTACAGTGGCGGGGGAGAGGATTTCCGCCTCCGTCAGATGCTCTGACAGGTATGATGCCAAGGCGTTCCTTTCGACATTCTCCCTCCTTTTTGATGATTATGGCGGTCACAGGTGTGCGGCGGGCTTTTCGATGCCATATGAGAACAAGGACGCGCTTCTGCAGATGATGGAAAGCGTCATCATGAACATGGACAGCGTCATGGCACCGTCGGAGGAGATACAGGCTGATGCCGTGATTCCACCTGAGTATATGACAACTGGACTCTGGCGCATTTCATCGATGCTTGAGCCATATGGTCAGGAGAATGAAAGTCTGCGTCTCTATATAAAAGATGCTGTCATTACGGATATCACACCAACGAAGCAGGATCAGAAGATGATGCGTTTTTCGGTGCGTTATGGCACATATGCCTGGCCCGCGCTGTGGTGGGAACCTCATGACAAGGATCGTTTCCGCAAAGGCAGCCATGTCAATATTGTCTTCTCTCCCGATGTGAATTACTGGCGTGGAACGGAGAAGGAACAGCTTCTGATAACGGATATGGAAGTGACAGGTAATTGACACATCACAGGCAAAATGATAGTTTGCTTGAGGATTCTGACCCAGATGGGAGAGGAGGTGATAAATTATGGCATACGTAAAAGTAGATGAGAACGAGCCGCTCGAGAAATCGATCAAGCGTTTCAAGAGAATGGTCGAGAAGGAAGGCATTATCCGCGAGTGGAAAAAGCGTGAATACTACGAGAAGCCCTCTACCATCCAGAACCGCAAGAACAAGGCTCTTGCACGCAAGCAGATGAAGAAGGTCAGGAAGATGCATGCTTCCAAGTCATACTGATTCAATGCGCTAGGCGCATGAATGGTCTGAGCGGGGTAACTGATTTGATTGGTTATCCCGTTTTTCTTTGTCTCGCCTCTTGAGATTTTCCGGCTGAAACAGCAGACTGGAGCCATGGGGGACCTTATGAGAAAGTTTCTGATTCTATTCCTTTCGTTTGCATTGCTTGTTTCTGCCTGTACGATGCCAGGCAATGTGTCCGATGAGCCTGAGGCGGGGAAACCAGGTGGCAGCGAGGACGTCAATCCTCCTGTTGAGGAACCTGATCATGAATATGATCCTCCGGAGAATCCTGATACAGACAGCCCTTCCTTGCCTGATGAACCTGCAGAGACACCTTCTGTATCCCTTGATGATTATGTTTCCGTTGTAAATCAATCCACGGGAGCCCAAGGCCTGTTTGATGATGTGGAGACCTTCATTTCGCAGGCAATATCGAACCCAGATGATTCTGTCTCTCTGGAATTAGGAAATAATGGGGGTACATTCATTATTGATGGTTTCAGATATGAAGAAGCAGGGACTGTTTTCATCGGGACCGGGAGAGTGTCTGTAACTATTGGAACCTCCTTAAGCTTTCACGGAACCTTCTCCTCTTTTGCCGTAAATGGAACGAGCTATAAAATCGATGATTACATCTTTGAGGTGGATTCTGGAGAGATGGCATTCACCGTCGATGGGACCAGATACACACTCAATACTCCAGGAACTGAAGTTCCACCGGAAGAGAATCCTTCAGAGCCTGATCCGCTTCCCTCATATGTCGCCGCAATTGATGCATCATACACAGGTGTCGAGGGACTTGTGGCTGATGCTTATGCGATTTCACTGAAGGCGGAGGATCTTATATTGGAGTATATCGTCAGCCACGGAACGTATCTCGGTACCGGACTGAGTATTGCGAATGGCCTGAGCGCGGATCTCGGCTGGGACATAAGCCGGCTGTATTTTGATGGATTCAGAACAAGCATCAATGGAAGAGCCTTCACTGTTTCCGGAAAGGCGAGCCTGGATTCCGGAGCCAGCGGATACGGTTCTTATTATGGTGGGCCCCTGACGATAACAGCCGTCGGGAGTGTCTTTGCTGTCGACTCATTCCAGATTGATATCCCTTCCGTGGGAAAAGGCACTGGGTATGTCGTGATTGACGGCGCTGAATATGCTGTTGATATAGACATCCCGTATGGGGAGTGGTGATTAGCGTGCTTTTCTGCATTCTGGGCGAATTTCTTTCTCATTGACTGAGGTAAAACTCCTTGACATAAGAAATTCTTCGAATAATCCTTAAATCAATTCGAAAAAAGATGCTTTCCCGGTAACTTGGGCGATGCTTTTCACGTATCTGCCTTTTTCTGGGTAAATCAAACAGGGGGATCATAAGTGAATCTTAGTAGATCATTTCTGAGGAAGTCTGTCATTTTGCTGGCATTGCTTCTGTGTTTCTCTTCCGTATTGTCTGCAGAGGAAGAACAGCGCGCTCCAAGGTATCGCAACAGGTTAGGTGGAGGACTTTCGCTGTCGTTCACGGCCATGTCCGATGATATCTCATCAAATGTCTTCTCGATATCTCCGAAATTGGAGTATGCGATATTCACGCGTGACGGGTATTTCGGAGTGGGTGGCAGCCTGAGCATTGCCTCGCTCAATTTCCCTTCCGATGACATTGAGATGAAAAGAGTGACATTCCCTCTGAATGTCGGGGCATACATCGCTACTGGTGTCTATCTTACTGACAACCTCCGGCTTGAGGCGAGGCTGGGAGGAATCATGGGAGATGCTGATGATGCCGCAATCTATTTCACCGGTGGTCTCGGGGTTTTCTATATTTTCCCGTATCCATTCGGCATCTCGATCATGGTGAATGCCTCGTATCTTGGAACGCAGTGGGGTATTTCACCGACTGTCGGCTTCTATTGGCTTTATGGGTGATATCAGTATGAAGACGATTGTGATAATTCTGGTTGCGCTTCTGTTCTCGTTATCCGCACTGAGCGCAGAAAGCAGCGTGGATGCATATAATAAGGTTTACTCGATTCTTGATGATGAGGGACTGTATGGGCAGGAGGATCTCATAAGGAGCGAGCTGATGTTCCTCTCGCTTGATGACAGGGAGGACCTTTACAACAATTTCCGGAAATCCATTTTCATGCCATCGATTCTGAATATGATTCCTTTCTGCGGGATAGGGTCTTTCGTGCAGGGAGATACAACCACTGGCTGGGTGACGGTCATAGGGCAGACCGCTTCAATGGCAGCCTTCATCATGAGTATGACGCTGCTATCAGACTGGGAATACTACCAGTGGATAGCAATACCATCAATGGTTTGCTTCGGTGGTTTCTATCTCAATGGCATTTTCTCTGCACCGAGATATTCCATACGTCACAATGACGCGCTTTATGATCTGCTCCTTGGAGAGCCTGAAGTTGCTTTTGTTCCTTATATCAACCCGGAGTCCATGGAGCCGGGAGCTGTCCTCATGGCCCGCATACCATTCTGAGAGGTTTGTATGAAGAAGATAATGCTTATGCTTGCTGTCCTTGTTCTTTCGGTTTCCGCTCTTTCCGCTTTGGGAAACAATGAGAGCAGAACAGGATTCAATGTCGCGCTGAGCGGCGGGATTGCTGACCCCTCTTACGGGGCTGTGGGGGCTGGTTTGATGGGAAGACACCAGCTTTTCGAGCTCCCCCTGTATAATTACGCTGATTTCACGATTGGCTATCCGTTCGGGGACATCCATGTGCAAGGGGAATCTGATGTGAGAGTGCCGTTTTCCATGACTATACGCGAAGGCCTTATGTGGAGATTCAACCTGAAAGAGAATCTTGATCTCTTTGCCGGGCTTGGAATTTTTGTGGACACATACGCGGAAGTAACCAGAGAAGGTCTCAATTTCGCGTTCTTCCTGGGTGTTGATCCCGCACTTGAACTTCATTGGTATTTCTCTGAAAGCTGGTTCCTCGCGGCAGGCACGAACCTCTCTGTCTCCCTTGCTGATTTCCAGCTTGATTTGCGCTCTGACGCACCTGAAGAAGGAGAGGATAAGGAGGATGAGGGATTATCTGTGACATTCCATCCTTCTGTTCATCTCGCTGTCGGATGGACCTGGTAGGTCTTCCTTTGAATCATTATCAACATATAGAAAGCTGAAGATTCCCCTTTACCCGGGGAATTTTCGCATATAATTAATACAGAACTCTTTTGGGAGGTTTGCATGAAGAAGATTCTTGTTTTGTTTGCTGTTTTGCTTCTTGCTGCTTCTGGGGTGCTTTTCGCAGCGGAAGGAAGGATTGGGGTATCAATCGCTCCTGAGTGGTTCTGGAACACTGAGGCAGAAGATAGCGGCAGCACTGATTTTGTTCTGCTGGCAGAAGGCGCAAATTACTTTGGCAGGCATGGCGGATTTGGCATTGAGTATGGGCTCGGTGTCTCTTTCCCCGTAAATACCTGGGTTGCAGGAGGTGAGCCTACAAAGATCGAAGACGGAAAGAATTCTTTTGTCTTCAAGGCGGGAGCTGGATATAAACATGCGTTTGGAGATGTTTTCGGCCTTTCTGCAGGATTGGGAGTGCGAGGAACGGTCAGTTCCTTGAAAGCTGGAGACAGCGTGGAAGGAGTTGTGAGTTTTTCCGGAAAGACGACAAAATTCATCATTGATCTATACGGAAGTGTTGCTGCTGACATCACGCTTCTTGATTTCCTCGGCATCCGTGCCGGGGTAATGGTTGGCGGCCCGGTGGTAAGCACCGCAAAGACGACGGTGGAAGGTTCCATAGGAGATATTGGAGGAAGCCATACTGAGACAGTTGATCTTAACAGGAAAGGCATCTGGCTTTCCCCATTTGTCGGAGTCTCGTTCGTATATTGAGATTCAGGATTTGTTCTTGCCGCAGTGTGTCTCCATTCACTGCGGTTTCTCTTTTTGCTAAAATCGGGCTATGCCTGTATTCTGGAAGACAAAATTCACTATTGAGCCCGGTCTGGGGATGGGGAGCTATTCCCTAGGGCATTTCTTCTGGCTCATGTTGATGCTTGTTATGATTTTCCTCCTGGGTGGCAAGGTTTACAGGAATGCGCCGGAATCAAAAAGAAAGGCAATACGCTGGATTACCGCTTCCGCGATAATGCTGGATGAAATCCTGAAAGATGTCATCACACCGCTGACTGGGCAGTGGGACTGGAGCTTCCTTCCTCTTCATCTCTGTTCAATCTCGGTATTCGTGGTGTTCCTCCATGCCATGACCGGCAGCCGGCTGCTTGCAGAGTATCTGTATGCTGTCACGCTGCCTACAGCTCTGATGGCAATGGTCTTCCCGGACTGGACAGGGCAGCTTCCGCTTCTGAATTTCATGTGCTTCCACTCCTTTTCAATTCATCTTCTGCTGGTGCTTTATCCGTGTCTGCTGCTCTGCGGTGGGTTCAGGCCGGACTGGAAGAGGCTTCTTATGATAATCCCCGCGGTGCTTCTCCTTGCTGTGATCATGTATTTTGTCAACAACGCGCTTGATACGAACTTCTTCTTCGTGAACGGAGGTGGGGATGGCGCCAATCCCCTGTCCCTGCTGGAAGCCCATATAGGACGGCTGTACCTTCTTGCAATGCCGCTGATCGCGGCAATATGCTGGCTTCCAATGTATATTATCCCAAGCAGAAACAGAAAAATCATTTGCTGATTGCTTTTGTAGTTTACATCAGAAAGACCTATTTGATTTGACAGCTACCGCAGTCCATGTGATACTGATTACGTAAAACATTAAAAGGAGTGCCTATGCTGATTCTTATCTCCGATGCATTCGACAAGAGCCTTCCAGAGAAGCTCTCAGTCTATGGTGAAGTAACCGATGACAAGTCAAGACTTGCCGAGGCTGATGTGGTCCTTATCCGTTCGAAGACAAAGGCCACCAGGGAATACATTGATTCCGCTCCGAAGATGAAACTCATCATCCGCGGTGGTGTCGGTATGGATAATATCGACAAGGAGTACTGCAAGGAGAAGGGAATCATTGCTGTCAACACCCCGAAGTCCTCTGCGATAGCTGTCGCTGAGCTGGCTTTCGCTCTTATGATTTCCGTGCCATGCCACATCCCGTTCTATGACAATACGATGAAGAAAGGTGAGTGGCAGAAGAGCGTCAAGCGCACGGAGCTTTATGGCAAGACCCTCTGCCTTCTGGGTATGGGAAACATCGCAAGGAAAGTCGCGGAAAGGGCAAGGGCATTCGGAATGAAGGTTGTAGCTTATGACAAATATGTCGAAGCCTCGGATCTTGCCGAGATGATGAGCCTTGAGGATGCCGTGCGCAACGCTGATTACATCTCCATGCACCTTCCGTATACGCCGGAGACAGACAAGATGGTCGGTTCCGCCCTTATTTCACAGATGACTCATCATCCTGTCATCATCAATACAGGCAGGGGCAAATGCGTTGATGAAAGTGCCATGGCTGAGGCTCTCAGAAGCGGCGCCGTATCCTGGTTCTGCACCGATGTCTATTCATCTGAGCCGCCATCTGATGACAATCCTCTTCTTGGCTGTGAGAATGTGACGCTTACACCGCATGTCGGTGCCAACACTACTGAGAATCTCCTCAGGATCGGCGAGGAAGTCTATGAGACGATCGGAAAACTCAAGGAGGAAGGAAAGATATGAGGAAGCTTAATTTCGCAGCAGGTCCATCAGTCATGCCGATGGAGGTTCTGGAAGAACTGCAGAAGAATATCGTTGATTACCATGGAAAGGGACTTTCCATGATTGAGGCCTCTCATCGCGGTGGCATGTTCGAAGAGATGTATGACGAGTGCCTTGCCGATTTCCGTTCCATCCTCTCCATCCCCGATGATTATGATGTCTATTTCCTGGGAGGAGGAGCCACTCTCCAGTTCACGATGATCCCGATGAATTTCCTTCTTTCCGGAAAGAGCGCGGATTATACCCGTACAGGATCATGGGCAAACAAGGCCGCCGACGATGCCGCCAAGCTTGGGAATGTCAATATCGTCTTTGATGGGAAGGAATCAGGTTATACGACGCTCCCTGATCCGAAGACAATCAAGCCGACAGATGGCTCGTGCTACTTCTATCTCTGCGCGAACGAGACGATAGGAGGCATTGAGTGGCAGGAATTCCCAGATACAGGTGATGTTCCTCTGATTGCGGACATGTCTTCCGATATGCTTTCACGCCCTGTGGATGTATCAAAATTCGCGATGATATATGGAGGTGTGCAGAAGAATCTCGGACCTGCTGGCGCTACTTTCATCATCATGAAGCATGATATGCTCGATAAGAGGAATCCTGGTCTCACGGCTTATATGGATTATGCGAAGCATGCAAAGGACAAGGGCCTTTACAATACTCCTCCTGTCTTCTCGATCTGGGCAGTCGGCCTTGTGCTGAAGTGGATTATCCGCAATGGCGGTGTGGAAGGAATGCTCCATAATGCGACGGTCAAGTCCGGTTATATCTATGATGTCATAGACAATTCCTCTGGATTCTATCGTTCCCCTGTGGATAGCCGCTACAGATCAAGAATGAATGTCGTCTTCCGCTGCCCGACTGAGGAACTCGAGGCTAAATTCATAGCTGATGCCCAGAGGGAAGGCATGATCGGACTGAAGGGACATCGGTCCGTAGGTGGTCTCAGAGCCAGTCTCTACAATGCGCTGCCGATGGAAGATGCCGCATCTCTTGCTATGTTCATGAAGGAATTCGAGAGGCGCAATGGTTAAGAAGATAGATGATACGAATAAAGCAATCATCAAGGCTCTCTCTGACGGCAGGCGTCCGTATTCAGCTGTTGCTGATGAACTCGGCATAACCGAGAACACTGTCCGTTCAAGGGTGAACAGGATGATAGACGAGGGCATCCTGCGGATTACTGCCCTTGTCGATCCATCCCTCATTCCCGGTGTGCAGGTCGTTGTCATGGGAGTCAAGCTCAAGACAATGGATCTTGAGAGGAAGGCAAAGGAGTTTTCCTCTCTCCGTGGTGTCTTCTCCGCTTCAGTCGTGACTGGACGGTATGATCTTATCGTGCAGCTGCAGCTTTCGGAGGAGGACGGGCTTTCTCTGCTTGATTTCTTCAAGTCCGAACTGGTGAAAGTCGCAGAGGTCCAGGAGGTGGAGACCTTTGTGGTTTATCAGTCGCATCAGCTGTGGATTCCATATTGCATCTGACTTAGGCCCTCTTCGGAGGGCTTTCATCACTATAAGGGTTTGATGCTATAATAAATGAATAACAAAGGAGTTGCTGATGATTTCTACAGAATATATGGGACTGGAGCTTAAATCTCCTGTAATCGTATCATCCGGTCCCCTTACACAGAATATAGTATCACTGAAGAAAGCTGAGGATGCCGGAGCTGGTGCTGTCGTCCTCAAATCGATATTCGAAGAGCAGATTGAAGCTGATGTGTCGAAGGAAATAGAGAGCAATGAGGAATATCTCGGCCACTCCGGCGCGGATTATGCAGCGTTTTCCAGAGACAGGTACATAGATCGTTACATGAAGCTTCTTTCCGAGGCCAAGAAGGAGCTTTCAATTCCAGTCATCGCTTCTGTTTCTGCCAAGACAATGGACAACTGGATCGAGTACGCAGAGCGGTTCGTCAAATGCGGCGCTGACGGTATTGAGCTGAATTATTATCCGATCTCATCGGATGCCGGCGTTACCGGAGCGGAAGTGGACAAAAGGCTTCTCTCCTTTGCGGAGCGGGCAAGAAAGGCTATTGACGGGCCTCTCTCCATCAAGATGGGATACAAATATTCATCGCTTGCAAATGTGATTAAGGAAATCGATCGTATCGGCATTGATGGAATTGTCCTTTTCAACAGATTATTCCGCCCTGATATCGATATCGACACGCTTTCGTTTACTTCTGGATCTCCTGTTTCCGGTGAAAGCGAGTATGGTGAGGCTCTGCGCTGGATCGGTCTGATGAGCGGGGAGATCAAGGCGGGCATGTGCGGCAACACAGGCATCCACGATGGCGCGACAGTTGTCAAGATGATGCTTTCCGGTGCCAAGGCCGTGGAGATCTGCACTGCCGTTGTTCAGAAGGGCTTTGGCGTTATCGGGGAGATGAACAGATTCATTGGGTCCTGGATGGAAAGACATGGATATTCCTCCGCCTCTGATTTCATCGGGCTTCTGTCACAGGAGCATATTGAAGATGGCTGGAAGTGGGAGAGAACCCAGTTCCTGAAGACTATCGGACAGTGAGGGCCTATGGATTATTCCAAGTACAGAAATATCGCGCCATATAGGGGAAAGGATTTTGAGGATGCCATAAACCGTGTCCTTGAGCATCGTGAATATCTTGGAGCGTTTGTGTCCCTCCTTGTCGGCGGCAATGATATCAGCGCAATATATACTTACCTTAATGGTATTCTCGATAATATCACGAAGGTGAGGACATACTCCGATTTCCAGAAGAGCATTACTGCAGGAGTTTTTGTCCCTACGATTATCGGTCGCACTATGGATTCTTTTTCCTATTCAGGTTACGAGCAGATTGATTCTTCGAAGGGATATCTCTTCCTTTCCAATCATCGTGATATCATTCTGGACTGCGCGCTTCTTGACTACACGCTTCTCATGAACGGCAAGCCTCTTTGCGAGATGGCATTCGGGGATAACCTGATGATGAATCAGTTCATAGAGGATCTCTTCCGCCTCAATGGCGGCATCATCGTGCGCCGTGCGCTTGGAATGAGGGAGAAATATCTCTCGACGATTGAGCTGTCATCATATTTTGTTGATGTGATTACCGAGGAGAATATCTCCGTCTGGCTTGCCCAGCGTCCAGGACGCGCCAAGGACGGTATTGATACGACTCAGCCTTCCATCATCAAGATGCTCTATCTTTCCCAGAAGAGCAAAGGCATCTCCTTTTCCGAGCTGATCAATAAGATGAATATCGCTCCGGTCTCCATCAGCTATGAGTACGACCCAAATGATATCAACAAGGGAAGGGAAGAGGTCCTGAGAGAACATCATAACGGTGAATATGAGAAGAAGAAGTACGAGGATCTGATATCAATGGCGAGAGGTATGAAAGCAAGAAAGGGCAGGGTGCATCTTGCAGTAGGCACGCCTATCCGCGGTGATTTCAGCACCCCGGAGGAAGTTGCACGCGAAGTCGATCGCCAGATACATCTGAATTACAAGCTCTGGGATACCAACATGTTCGCATATGATTATCTCGAGAAGAGTGACAGATTCGCTTCTGAGCTTTCGGATTTCGATGGAGAGGAATTCCTGCAGCGTTTCAGCCATCTCACGCCAGATGTGCGTGATTTCGTTCTCAACGGTTATGCGAATCCCGTGCGTTCCCGCCTGATGGAGGAAGAGAACGCATGAGATGGTCTTTATGCGCCATCTCTCTCCTGCTCATTACAGCCTGTGCAGCAGAGCAGTTCACAGTCAGCTCCCTCTCGCTTTCGATGGAGAGGGAGGCTGTCATCCCTGGCGATGCGGAGGAAGAGACGGAACTTCTGATCTCCTCGTCTTTCTCTGATCCTGAGCGCTCATATACATTCCGCATAGTCTCTCCTGATGGGGACCTTTCGTGGGAGGGCGCTTTCACGGGAACAGGGGAGGAGAAGACCTCGGTTCCTCTGGAGATTACAGAGGGCGCGCTGTTCCCACAGGGAGAGTATTCAATCATCATCTATTCAGATAACGGGACAGAACTTGAGGATAAGGTCTCCCTGCATTATGAGGAGACTCTCCGCTGCTTTGAAAATGATCTGCTTTCAGGTGCGGCATATGTCACGGAGTATAATGCTGACGGCATTGTTGTCGCTGAGGGAAGAAGGGAAGAAGGCTATGAGAAGCTAGCGGAGAGCGTCAGAGCCGTTATTGAATATCGTGATGGAAGAGGGAACAGAGTGAATGTCACTCAGTCCTTCCAACCATCGTCCTCAGATCCTTCTCCTTCAGCCTGATGAGAAACGTGCGTCCATGAGGACAGGCGGGCTCATCAAGCTCGAACACCTTCCTTATAAGCTCTTCCGCGCTCCATCTGTCGATATCATCACCGGCTTTGATGGCCGCACGGCATGCAATCACCGAAAACAGCTTTGACTCAAGTTCATCTGCATCGAGACGGGCGGCTTTGATGAAGTCCGTAATTTCGCTTTCGATTGCTCTGCAGCAAGCGGGAAGCGCTGCTATCTCCCATGTGCACTCTCCAGTGCGGGAAAGCATGATCCCGAGCTTGGTGTAGACTTCTGCGTTCTGCTGAAGGAAGCTGTCTGTGTCTCTCTCCATCTCGATAGTAATCGGCACTAGAAGAGGCTGCACCGTCTTCTGAGAGAGAAGCTCATCGTAGAGAAGACGCTCATGGGCAGCATGCTGGTCTATTAGATATAGTTCATCCTGCCGTTCTGCGATCAGGAAGAGATGGAAGGCCTGACCGATGTATCTTACCGGGATGTCTTCTTTTTCCTCGCTCTTTATCCGGGTAGGCTCGTCCTGCATTCTCTCCCTGGCCTGCTGCAGTGCCTTGGCTTTCTCGAGCCATCTGCTGTCCTTCTCCCTATACTGGGCGCTGACACGCTCCGAGAGCGTGCTCTTGCTGGCAGGGCGTATGTCTGGTACATACTGCGCATGACCATTCCTGTCACTATGGAACGGAATATCCGTGCGCTTTGTGCTCTCGAGGAAGAATTCCTTCTGCACAGGTGATATCTCAGGTATCTTCCGCCTGATTCCCGTCTGCAGCAAGGTTGTTATGGCATGGTGGATTTCCGCTTTATTGCGTAGTCTCACTTCCTTTTTCGCGGGGTGGATATTGAAGTCCACAAGTTCTGGATTGTCCTCAATGAAAACTGAAGCATAGGGGAAGGACCCGCCTGGCAGCAGTTCACCATACCCATATGTGACAGCCTGCACAACTGAGTATTCCTCAACAGGGCGGTTGTTGACATATACACGGATTTCCTTCCTGTCAGAACGCTTAACGGCGGAATTGCCTGCTACTATGCTGATCCTGAATCCCTCTCCATCAGCATGAAGTTCCTCAACATCCGCATCAGCAATCCCATCAGACCGGTAAAGGAACATTACACGCTCCTTGAGGGAGGAGCACTTCGGCCAGTCGAGGCGTATGGCTCCATCGGAGACGAAAACGAATCGCACGGAAGGGAACGCGAGGGCTTTTGACACAACAAGCTGACGGCAAAGGGAGGCCTCAGAACTGGGTCTTTTGAGAAATGCCCTTCGCGCTGGAATCTCCGAAAATAGATTCTCAACTGTGACTATCGTGCCTCTGTCAGGAGAGGATGAGGTGATCTCCTCTCTTTTCCCATTGTCAATTACGAGCGTTGACCCTTCTCCTGTCTCTTCAGAGTGTGTGGAGATGGTCAGACGCGAAACGGCCGAGACGGAGTAGAGTGCTTCTCCTCTGAATCCAAGCGTATGGATATCATAAAGATCATCCTGTGTATGTATCTTGCTTGTTGCATGGCGGTTGCCAATAAGAGAGAGATCGTCGCGCGCGATACCGCTGCCGTTATCTGCGACGGAAAGGCGGTCTATTCCGCCTCCGTCGATTGAGATTCTTATTTCATCTGCTCCTGCATCAAGAGCGTTGTCAAGAAGTTCCCGCAGGACAGATTGTGGCCTCTCGATAAC
>CASFLH010000091.1 GCA_949295505.1 uncultured Spirochaetales bacterium
ATACTTTCCGTGCCGCAGCTGTTGATCAGCTTGATATCCATGCAGAGCGCCTCGGCATGAGAATCGTCAAGCAGCAGATGGGTTCCGACCCTGGTGCTGTGATCTACGATGCCATCACATCCGCGATGGCTCAGGGCGATGAGCTTATACTTGCTGATACAGCCGGGAGAATGCATAACAAGGAGAACCTCATGAAGGAACTCCAGAAAATGGACAAGGTCGTCAAGGCGAGGGGCATCGAGGAGGATTGCTATAGGAAATTCCTTGTTATCGATGCCACGACCGGACAGAACGGTGTTTCTCAGACACTGCTTTTCAATCAGGCTGTGAAACTTGATGGCATCATCCTGACTAAGTATGATTCCGCAGCTAAAGGTGGCGCGCTCATTCAAATCGGAAGAACCCTTGGCCTTCCTGTGCTCTTCGTGTGCACAGGTGAGAAGTATGATGATATCAAGCCATTCGATAAGGATGAGTTCCTTGATTCGTTGCTGGGGCTTAAATGAGAAGACTTTTTCTCCCTCTCATCTGTTTCATGACACTGTCTGTTCCCTGCATGGCAGAGGCTTTCCTCTCCAATGCGCTCGGGCAGGATCTTGGTGTGATTCCCGCGCTCACTGGCATGGGATATGAGGGAGAGCGAACCGATGACAGACTTGTGATCTACCTAGATGGCAGTCCAATCAGAACCAGAACAGAGACTGATGATGGTTATACTGTAAAATATTGCGACACGGTGGAGACTGTGACTCTGGATGAGAACGGTGTTCGTACAAGCTGGAGCATCAGTGAGCCTGGAAGGGAAGAGACCCATACCTATTTCTATGATGATTCCGGGCGTCTTTCCTCAGTTTCCATTTCCGTGGATGGTGTTCTGCTTCGGCGTGTTGAGTATCTGGATACGCCTTCGGGCACTCTTGCTGGCATCACAGGCACATCCGATTCATACATCTCGCCGTCATTCTACCTTTATGAAATGGATGGCAAGGCTGTGAAGTTCACATATCACAGCAATGGCCGTGTCATACGAGAGGACCTTTCAGACCAGGCTTCCTCTTATGAACTGGAGGATGACGGCAGCTGGAGGGAGAGCAGGACGCTTCCTGATGGCACGGTGATGGAAAGGGTCTATTCACCTGATGGCAGGCTGGTGGAAGAGGCTTCAGGCTCTTCTGTCACTTCATATGAATATGATGAGAGCGGCGATCTGATCCTCTCCGTGGTCATTGATGGTGAGGAAGAGGTGCGTACGCATTACGAGGACGGGGAAACCGTGATGATTGAATTCCTCGCAAATGGTGAGATTCTGCGTACCAGAAGTTTTCCTGATAGCGGGTATATCGAGGAAATACGTTACCGTGATGGTAAGCCGGAATACAGCATACTCTTTGAAGGAGACGGGGTCAGAGTCCGGGAGATCCATCGCCTATGATGCTCTTCCTCGCTTTCAGATACAGTTTTTCCAGGACAGGGGACCATCGTGCCAGAGTGATGAGGATTGCAGCTGCGGCTGCTCTTTCACTTGCGGTCCTGATGGTGACCATATCCGTGATGGAGTATCTGCAGGCAGGACGATTCGACAGGATACGCGATGTTCAGTCTTTTGACATTGTGCTGGATGGGGACTGCAGCGAAGAGATGAGAACAAGATTCCCAGATGCCTCAGTTTTCGTTTATGGAGAGACGGAGGCGCTTTCAGAGGGCAGGCCTTACATAGTGAGATTCATCGGGAATGATTATGATGGAGGACTTCGTACGGTGCTGGGGGATGGCAGTGCGATGCTTGTTCCCGGATCGCTGTATCTGAACTCTTCAGGTACGCTGATGCTGACGATGCTGACGGAAGGAAGGAGCGGGCGGATGCTGCCGGAAAGCAGGGAGTACCGTATCAGCGGAGCTTTCTCCACGAGCCTTGGAACGTCTTTTGATTCATCCATGCTTTTTCTTCCTCTTGATGAGATGCCGCAGGGCATTGGAGTACATACAGCGCTGAAAGGCATTGACGGCAAAGTGATTGAGGACCTCAGGAAAGAGGGTTTCTCAGGAGAGTCATGGAAGGAGCAGGAGGCGGGGCTATACTCTGCGTTTGCTGTTGAGAAGGCCATGATGTACGTTGTCCTTTCACTTCTTTTCGTCATCATACTTGTCTCTACGGCGCAGAGCGTACGCGTGTTTTTCAGCGTGCGTGAGCGTGAAATGGCAGAGCTTGTCGTGCTGGGTCTCGATCGAAGGCGTGCATATCTGGTTTTCATTCTTTCTTCCGTCCTCGTGATGCTGACAGGAATTGCGCTGGGGCTGGTTCTTACATATCTGATGATCCCATTAGGTGCGGCCTACGCTTCATCGATTCAGAGAGCGGAGGCTTCTCTTTCTGTTCCATACTCTTCTTTTCTGTTCTTTTCCTTTCTCCTGGTTGCATTTACTGTGTTTTTTTCCGCGATGGAAGAGAGAAAATCTGGTAGGAAGGATATAATGGAGGTGCTTTCCAATGAATAGCATGCTTCAGCTTCAGGGTATAACAAAATCATTCCCGTCACCTTCTGGCGGAAGACTGTCCATACTTGCCGGTATTGACCTTGATGTATCGCCAGGAGAAGTCGTATCAATTGTAGGCAGGAGCGGATGCGGCAAGAGCACGCTTCTTTCAATTGCCGCGCTTCTCGCTTCCCCTGACACCGGGAGAGTGATTTATGAAGGGCGCGACAGCACTGGGATGGGTGAAAGGGAACTCGCTAAGCTTCGGTCGCAGGCGATGGGGTTTGTCTTCCAGTCATCCGAGCTTCTAGCGGACTTCTCAGCGCTGGAGAACACGGCGATGCCTCTGCTGATCCAGGGAATGAAACGCCGGGAAGCTTTTGCTTCTGCCAGGGACTGTCTCTCGCTTGCAGGCCTTACTGACAGAATGGACCATCGACCTGCCGAGCTCTCTGGTGGAGAACGTCAGCGTGTGGCCATTGCCCGTGCTATTGCAGGCAATCCTCTTATCATCTTCGCAGATGAGCCGACAGGGTCCCTTGATGAGAAGAGCGCAGCCGTAATCGAGGAAATGCTGCTGGATACTGTGCGTCACACTGGTCACTCAATGCTGCTCGTTACGCATAACAGCGCCTTTGCCGCCAGAGCTGACAGGATGCTTGAGTTAAGGGAGGGGATGCTGCATGCTCTCTGAGGCCGGCAGACTGTATATCTCCAGAAAAAGGGGAAAGGGCATGGGAAAGCGCTATCTGGTGACTTCGATGCTGCCCCTTGTCGTGCTTCTTGCGGTATCAGCAGCATTGTCATTCGCGCTTGTATTCATCTCATCCGTGTCTTCCCAGATAGACCGCATGATAGCTGTGATGGGATCCGGTACACTCTATGCGCTCTCCGATCCCTCGGATTTCGTTCCTCCGGAGGCAGAAGTCTCGGCTGTCAGGAATGGCAGTGCCCTCATCTATGCTGAAGGCGGGACTGCCGCGCTGGAGATAAAAGGGATAGAGGAAGGATACTTTTCTGGCATGCGTTCCGACGAGCTTGAAATGATATGGCATGAGGGTGAGGCGGTGAATCCTGTTGTCATCTCATCATCATCCTCTGCCTCTCTCTCCCTGTCCCCGGGCGATCGCTTCACAATGCTTGTCTGGGAAGAGAATGAAGGCCGGGCAAGGCCTTTCCTATGTACAGTCGGGGGCGTTTTCTCATCAGTATATCCACAGCTTGACAGCCATCTTGCATTCGTTCCAGCGAGTCTTTTGTCATCTGAGGCCGGATATGAGATCCTGCTGCCTGCCGGTGACGATCCTGATAGCCTTCTTGCTCTTCTGTGGGATAACGGAATCCCCTGCGAGACATACAGGACGATGTACTCTTCCCTTTACAGCAATGTGCTTTCATCTGTCGGGATTCTCTATGTCATTCTTCTGGCAGTCGCCCTGCTTGCTGCGTTCTTCTCATCTGATGCCGCGCACTTTTATATCGACAGGGACAGAAAGGATATAAAAGAGCTTCTCATACTCGGAATGGAAAGGAAGCAGGTCAGATCGCTTTACTTCCGCATTGCATTGTCATTCGTGACAGCTGCCTGTATCTGCGGCTGCATTATAGGCACTGCCCTCGCTTTTCTCTCTCCGTTGCTGCTGCGCTTCATCTCACGCACAGATCCGGCACTGCTTGAGTATTATGTGACTTCCTTCTCCATTGATGTTCCGTTCATGTCCCTTTCCCTGATGGTTCTTCTCTCGCTTCTTGTCTCTTCTCTCTCCGTATACGTGTCGATGAGACGAAGCAGGGCCTTCTTCTGAGACATGAGAGCTTTTCCATTGTCCTCATAACCTGTATAGTCATGGTGTGAATCTAGAAGCTTTCCAGCTTGGTACAAGTGGCATGATGCCGCTTCCCGGGCGTTTTCTGACATCTGTACTTGTACGTCGTGACGGCGATCTTTTCCTCTTCGATTCCGGAGAGGGTACCCAGGTATCCATGAAGATGCTGAATCTCAGGTGGAAGAAGATCTCTGCCATATTCATATCACACATGCATGCAGACCATGTGACAGGCCTTCCCGGTATCCTCATGCTCTCATCCCAGGTGGACAGGTCTGAGCCTCTTTACATAATAGGACCCGCGAAGCTGAAGGAATATGTTGATTCCTCGCGCCGCATCCTTGATATGTACATTAATTACGAGATCTGCTTCATTCCGGTGGAAACGGGTATCGTGTTCTCTGGGGATGGTTTCACGGTTCAGGCTTATCCTCTGCAGCATACCAAGCCCTGTTACGGTTATTCCCTTGTCGAGGAGAAGAGGAAGGGGGAGTTCTTCCCAGACAAGGCTTCTGAACTCGGCATCCCGAGAGGAAAGCTGTGGGGAATGCTGCAGAGCGGGGTTCCTGTAACACTGGAAGACGGGCGAGTCATAACCAGCGATATGGTCATGGGTAAGGCAAGAGGGGGACGCAAGATAAGCTATGTCACCGATACGATGTACTTTGAGAATATCGCGGACTACGTGCATGACTCGGATATCCTCTTCTGTGAAGGCATGTTCGAGAAAGCACTGGCAGAGACTGCGCGCGAGAAGAAGCATATGACAAGCTATGAGGCCGGGCTTGTCGCACGGGAGAGCGGCAGCCGCCTTCTGTGCCTTCAGCATTATTCGCCCCGTTATTCCGACAGAGAGCTGAAAATACTTGAGCGCGATGCCAGAGAAGTCTTCCCTGAGACGGTGCTTACACGAGACAGAATGACGTTCAATATACCTCTGAAGGACTGAGGACTGTTCCTGCAGGACGAAAAAAGCATGTACTCTTTGCAGTCAGAATCCTGTAGAATGAATATGGTGGTGCTTTATGAAGACTGTCAGATATCTTATCGGGAAAAACAATGCTGAACTGTACGGCTATGTTCATGAGAACATGGAGGCTGAAGGTGGATGCTACCGCAGAAGACCTGCTGTGATAGTCTGTCCGGGCGGTGGGTATATCCGCTTGTCAATCAGGGAAGAGGATCCTGTCGTATTCCCCTTGTTCTCGCATGGTTACAATGTCTTTGTGCTGAAATACAGTGTAGGCGAAGCAATAAGGCAATCTTTTCCTGAGGAGGAAGCGGCGCTTGCCATAGCAAGGATCCGAGAGGATGCGGAAACTCTTGAGACGGATCCTGATGCAATCGCAATCATGGGATTCTCCGCAGGAGGCCATGTAGCCGGATCAATAGCCTGTCACTGGAAGAAGTACGGGAAGCTCTCTCGTCCGGATGCAGCGGTTCTCTGTTACCCTGTGATAACCATGGGGGAGCACGGCCATCAGATGAGCACGGATTCTCTTACCGCAGGAGACGCAGAGCTCAGACATTATTATTCCCTGGAAACACAGACTGATGGGGACACATCTCCTTGCTTCATCTGGCATACTTTCCCGGATGCAAGCGTTGATGTATGGAACTCGCTCGCCTTTGCCGCTGCTTTGCATCAGAGCGGCGTTGAGACAGAACTGCATGTATATAGCCGTGGTATTCACGGTTTGTCGCTCGGGTACAGAGAGACAGGCAAGGAAGAGAAGGGCGTTCAGAGCTGGATGGACCTTGCTGTTTTCTGGCTTGACAGATTGTGGGGTTTCTCTCGCTGATGAAGAAGGTCCTGGGAATTCTTCTGCTCTTTGTTTCCGTTTCATTTGCATGCGGTGCTGAATCATTTACCTTCGATGCTTATATTGATGCCGTTTCCGGGGGCGTGAAGGGCTTTGGATTCGGTCTTTTTCCGTTGGGGACGACATTCGGATTCGAGAAGCATTTTCCCATGATACAGGATGAGGGGAAGGCGGAGATGCAGATTGAGTTCTCATTCGCATTCAACAACAGGACGCTATCTTCGGATTATGATTACCTTACCGGCCGTCCTGTCTGGATCCTCGATGCTGATGAGAGGGAGGATGCCCATTTCTTCGGCGATGATGAATGGAATGAGGAAGGGGAGAGATCTCTTTCATATTTCAATCCCCGCGCCACGATGGACATTTATCTTGACCAGGGGTTCTGGACCAATCCGCTCAATCCGTCCGGCTCTCTTTTGAATGTACGCTTAGGCTACAATGCGCGTTATGCCATGAGCCTCGAGGAGGTCATCTTCTCTCTGCCTGGCCATGGTGGCCTCAGCTCTCCTGTTTTCGTGCATGATGATGGCACGCTCAGAGCCCCTTTCGATGACTCGTTGCCGGCTTATCCATGGCTCAATGGTTCCAGGAACATCTTCTCTGATTACCTCTATCTTCAGCTGTCGCTTAACATGGACAGGGATACTCCTACCGATTCGGAGCCAGAGGAAGGGCTTGGTGTGGATCTTCTTCTGGAGGCGGGACCTGCCTGGCTTTTCAACAATCTGACGAGAGAAGGCGTGCAGAGTGATTTCTACCGCTTCTCCCTCTATGCAGAGCAGAAGATGGAGATATTCTCCATTCTGCAGGATAATGGTTGGAACTGGATCAATCTGTACATTGGGCATTCCAACAGGCTCAGCTATGTGGCGGGCTCAGTGATCCCCGAGAACAAGCTTCCTGATGACCGGCTTCGCGGAAGCCTGCAGGACAGGATATGGCTTCATTTCTCCGGGCCGCAGTTCATGGCGGGGGATTGCTATACCAGCATAGAGCTCAATCTCAACAATCGCCTGATGTTCGGTGGCGTTGCCAATGAGCAGGACCGCGCGACGCATGCCGTAGAGCTCCAGTCCGGTTTCTCGGCAAAGTTCCAGCTCAGGCTTTTCGGATTTATACGGTTCGAGTATCAGGCGGGGTATGATTTCATCCGTGGCATCTGGCCGGATCGTCCTGCCTGGTGGCAGAATTCCGCATTGCAGTTCTATGTCTCGATATAGGAGGAAGGAATGAGAAAAGCCATCGCATTGATTATCCTCATTCTCATGCTCTCATCCCTTTCTGCCATAGGGTTCGGCTATCATGTCTTCGAGGTTAGGACTGAACCCGAATTCGGGATGGGTGTTTTCCCTTCATCCGTGATGTATCAGTTCAACTTCCCTGTTCCTGATCTGATAGCGGGCAGCCGCACGGAATTCGCATTCCGCCTAGACAACGGCCTTGTATACAGGACGCTCAGACAGGATCCGGCAACAGGTGCTATATTCGCAGAGCACCCATCGCTCTATGATTTCCCGAAGGAGTACACGGTCCATTATGATGAGTTCAATCTTTTCTTTGCGCAGGGCTTCATCGATACGGACTTCTCGGATAATGACCTTCTGACGGCTTTCATTTCCATTGACGGCCGTTTTGAGATGGCTTTCGAACGGCTTTCCTGGATGACTGGCCCACAGGAAAGGGAGGGGCTCTTCTGGGATGGTCACGGCAATTACCGATTCCCCGCAGACGGTTCATGGATAGGAGCACCTGAACTTGCCGATGATCGTTCAGTCTTCCAGACCAGTATCACACTGGGACTCAAGTTCGATTACATGCATGACACGACAACGACCCGGGATGGGGTCAGGGGAGGCATGTGCTGGAGATTTGCTCCTGACTGGATGATTCTCACGGACGGCTCTGCCTCATTTGTCCTTTCATGGAATGAGATCCAGCTTTCAAAGACGCTGTACTCAGTCCGGAATGGGGCGGACAGAACATGGTTCAGTATTGTTCTGGATGACTGGCTCACATACCGCATGATCGTTGGAAGCCGCGTTCCTTCATATGTCCAGGGTGGGGATATATGGGGACCGGATGTGCCGAATGCGATGAATGTCATCACCAATCGCCTCGCGCTCACATTCTATGGGCCTCAGATCAATAGCCGCGATACATATCCATCTCTTTCGTTTTTCTGGGATCTTGGCTGGGGCCTGGGCAAGGTCCTGAATTCAGCTTCCGGGGAGTCTATTGCAGAGAGTGTCGGAAGCTATGGCATAAGGGCTGAGTTCGTTGTGTTCAGCATCGCGGAGTTCTTCTATGAGATCGGCTGTTCTTACGATCCTGTCTTCGAAGAGGAGATGTACGTTGAGCAGCGATTCGGATTCTCGGTAGGTATATGATGAGAAAGACGGTTTCTGTTGTTTTGTTTCTTCTTCTGGCGGCAGTCCTGGATGCGGCGGCTGCCTTTGATCTCCGTCTTGCAGGAGAGTGGTCCTATGATACGAACGCATTCTCCTCTCCGCTTCCCACTGGATATGATCTCAATGACGGATTCCCGAATGGAGGAGAATTCCTCAAGCGCATGAATCTTGGCCTTCATCTCTCCGCTGATGTCTATTTCAGTGAGGACTCACGCTGGGGACTTTCCTCATTCATTTCTTTCCGTTTCCCATATCAGGCAAGATCCACGATTCCTGACGGGGTTGGCACGGATTGGGAATACAGGACTGAGGATAGCCTCTCGCGGCAGGATACGAGCTTTTTCTGTGGTCTCGGACCTGTGTTCAGATATCGCAGAGGCGGTGTTGAGATTCTTCTTCCCATCAGGTTCAGCCTTGGGTCATATGACTGGTTCTCAACAGGCATTGTCGCAGGTGTCTCAATTGAGCCGGGAGTCAATGTCTTCCTGACAGATGATTTCTTCCTCTCTTTCGCAGCTTCTTATGATGCGCATCTGATGAAGTTCCTTTTCTCGCTGCGCAAGGTATATGATCCAGGGTATATCATGCTGACCGCCGGTCTTTATGCCGGTGCGGGTTTCAGATTCGGAGGGTGATATGCATAAGCTTCTTTCAGTTGTTCTGCTTCTGCTTCCTGTCTCTCTCTTCTCCGCTCCAGAGCTGTGGGTCGGAGGTTCGTTCCTTGCTGATCGCAACTATGTGTCCGATGATATCTCCTCATCCTTTCCCGCTATGGGCGATGATGTGACTCAGATCAGATCTCTGGGGCTTGATCTGGATATCGTGTTCTTCCCGGATAGCAGGGTGCGTGTAGGATTCATCGGTGGCTATAATCTGCTGCTGCCTATCGGATACGCCGAGTCCGGAGGAAACAATGAGGGATACATAACATATGATTTCGATTACAGGCAGGACCTTTCGATAGGAGCCGCATGGTATCAGTTCTTCTCTCCGGGTATCGGCGCTTTCATTGCCTGCAGCTTCGAGCATTCATGGTACAGGACTGCGATGGAGCATGTCCCTAATGACAATGAGCCGATGGAATATATACGGGAGAGGGAATATGGGATTCTGGGGGAAGCCGGGATAATAACACGCTCAGGAGACAGCTATTTCAGACTTGGCGTAAGCGGCTATTATGATCTTTCGCACAGAGCCCATGGATTCAGGCTCGCACTCTCGGCAGGCGGAGGATTCATCATCGGGGGATGACGTTGAGAAAAACCCTCCAGAGCACAGAGGCCTAGAGGGTTCCTTGCAGCATTACTTACGTGTTCTGAACTCGCGCGGTACAGGATCCAGGCCATCCCAGATAATCTGTCTGAAATGTTTTGGATCGGTGTTGCCTTCGGTGTTGACCATGAAGACAAGAGAGTACTCGTTGAGCTTCATCTTCTCTCTCAGATCCTTGGCTCCCTTGTCCGTCATTATTGAATAGAGGGCTCCGAGCGGTGCCGCTCCTGATTCTCCGGAGATCACGAACGGGTCACCATGGAGAGGACAGGAGAGTATTCTCATGCCGCGTGCCGCAATGTAATCAGGAATTGAGAGGAAGAAGTCCGCAGTGTGCTCAAGCACTTCAAACGCGATGGGTGATGGATCTCCGCAGGCGAGACCTGCCATGATTGTATCGAGACTTCCTTTCACGCTATGGCATTTACCGTCATTTGCCTTGATAGAGTCGAATACGCAGGCTGCTTTATCAGGTTCAACGACGATGAAAACCGGAGGATCATCGGGATAGAGCGCTGTGTAGAATCCGATGACAGAGGCTGCCATGGCACCGACACCAGCCTGGACAATGACATGCGTCGGCTTTGAGATGCCGACTCCCATCAGCTGTTCCTGAGATTCCAGCATCAGTGTCGTGTAGCCCTGCATGATCCATGTCGGTATCTCCGTGTATCCATCCCATGATGTATCGCTGATGACTGTCCAGCCATTTGCGGCAGCATCCTCGGCCATCTTGCGAACAGCATCATCGTAGTTGCCGTCAATGATCTCTACCCTTGCCCCATAGCCTCTGATGGCATCAATTCTGGCCTTGGATGTCTCACTGTGAACATAGATGACACAGGGCAGGCCGAGCTGCATGGATGCCCATGCAATGCCACGTCCATGGTTGCCATCCGTTGCCGCGGCAAACGTGAGATTGCCCAGCTTTTCATGGCATTCCTTTGATGTCAGATACTCATATGTGGTCTCCTCGTCGCTGAGACCGAGCATCTTCTGTATGTATCTTGATACAGCATAGGAGCCGCCAAGAACCTTGAAGGAATTCAGCGTAAGGCGCTGTGCCTCATCCTTAATGAAGATACCGCCTAGTCCAAGCATCTCTGCGAGATTCGGCAGTGCTCTGAGCGGCGTCATCTTGTATCCTGGAATCTCCCTGTGGAATTTCCTTGCTTTCCTCACATTCTCAATCGAGAAGAGCTCTTTTGCTTTTGACGAGTCCTTCTTTCCATAATCATAGATGATATAGTCAAAATCGAGGTTATCCATTGCTTTCTCCGGATGTGAATATACTGACTTAGTCAAAGTATTTCAATCTCTTGTAATGTTTTGTAAATATGATTGCGTTATGCAGTAAAAAAGCAGCACGAATTTGACGTGCTGCTAAATCCTGTTATGAGTATTACTCACTTTTTCATGTTTGCCTGGTATACCTTCCATGTGGATGAGATGAGTGTTTCCGCATCTGAGCGTTTTGCCGTCCAGCCAAGCTTCTCATGAGCGAGGGCGGAGGAGGCAACAAGCTTTGCGGGATCTCCCGGACGCCTTGGGCTGTCAACGGACGGAATCGGCTCTCCCGTGACACGGCGTGCCGTCTCAACGATCTCCCTTACGGAAAGTCCCTTTTCAGAACCGAGATTCACGATCAGGTCCTCTTTTGTCTTCATGAGGTAATCTGCTGCGGCAACATGGGCTTCTGCCAGATCTGTGACATGCACATAGTCGCGGATGCAGGTTCCATCCGGTGTATCATAATCTGTTCCGAAGATATTGACGCTCTTCCTGATGCCGGCAGCGCATTCCATGATGACAGGAATGAGGTTCGCGGGATTGCGCTCCAATCCCAGCATGCGGCCTTCTGTATCATAGCCGGCTGCATTGAAGTATCTGAGAGCGGCGAATCTGAGTCCTTTGAGCTTTGAGTACCACTTGAGATTCTCTTCGATGCAGTACTTCGTGTAGCCGTAATAATTCTCCGGCTTGTTCGGATGCTTCTCGTCAATCGGAAGATACTGAGGTTCTCCATATGTTGCGGCAGAAGAGGAGAGTATGAAATTCATACAGCCATGCTTTTCGCATTCGGTCATGATGATGAGAGATCCTGTGATATTGTTCTCACTGTATTTCTCAGGCTGCACCATCGATTCTCCAGCTGCTTTGAATGCGGCGAGATGAACAGCGGCATCCCATCCTTTAGAGAGAACCTCTGCCACGCGTGCCCTATCTAGGATATCACCTTCAAAGAATTCTGCGCTCTCAGGAACATTGCTTCTGAGACCTGTGGAAAGATTATCGAAGATACCGACCTTGTCGCCTCTGTCAAGAAATGCCATCGCGACATGTGTTCCGATATATCCTGCACCACCGAAAAGAAGAACTTTCATATTTGCCTCCATTATCTATTCTATCATCAACATGCTTGGCGCATCAGTGGAATCTGCCGATGATTTCCCTGATTTCCGCAAGCTTTTCATTAAGCAGCGCCTTCGTTCTGGCTTCCGCGACAATCCTGAGATATGGTTCGGTGTTGGATTTCCTGACATTGAACCACCATGAATCGGATTCAACCCTGTAGCCATCGAAATCCATGACTTTTATCGGGTTGCCATTCTTGACGAAGCGCTCATACAGCGCCTCTATTGCCGCATCCTTGTTTTCAAGGCGGAAGTTGATCTCACCTGAATTGGCATATGACACAATCTCTCCGATAAGGGAAGAGAGCGTTTTCCCTTCCTTCCTGAGGTTGTGGACAGCCGAGAGTACAAGAAGGGAGGCAAGGATGCCGCTGTCGCAGCAGAAGAAATCGCGGAAATAGTAGTGGCCAGCGAGTTCTCCTCCGAACACGCCGTTGATTTCACGTATCTTCAGTTTCGCATAGGCATGTCCGACTTTCCATGTAGTGACTGCGAACCCCAGCTTCTCGAGATACTCCGTTGTTGATCTTGATGTCCTTATATCCTGGAGCGCGTTGCCTGTAATGCCCTTGTCCGCATAGTATTTGCCGATTACAGCTGTGATGTAGTCAGGCTGGATGAAATTCCCTTTCTCGTCGATGAACATCACGCGGTCTGCATCCCCGTCATATATGACGCCGCAGTCGGAGCTGTTCTTCACAGTCTCCGCTGCTATCTGGGCACAGTTCTCTTTCTCCAGCGGATTAGGTTCATGGGCTGGGAAACTGCCATCGAATGTATCGTTGATATAATGCCTGTTCTCTCCCAGAAGATCCTTGATGATAAGCGATGACATGCCTGACGAGCAGTCGATGGAGATGTCGAGATCATCGAGTCCTTCTGCAAATGGACGGAGGAAGCTGATGTAGTCGTTTCTCACTGATGAGAAGTCTTTCACGGCGCCTTTCTTTTCAGAAACGGTGACAGTCTCTTCCTTCACCATCTTCTCAAGATCCTTCAGGCCGGAGTCTCCTCCCACGGGAAGTGCGCCGCGTCTGCTGATCTTGAATCCATTATATTCCTTCGGATTATGCGATGCCGTGATCTGCACGGATGCAGCCGCATCGAGATGCGCTGTCGCGAAATAGACCATCGGCGTTGTTGCGAGTCCCAGATCCCATACATCTGCACCGCTGTCTGTTATGCCAGAGACAAGCGAGTCATGAAGGGAAGGGGATGAGAGCCTTATATCCCGCCCGACTATCACATGGTCTGCGTCCAGAAGCCGCGGCAGGAAGAATCCGATCCTGTATGCAAGCTCCTCATCGATGTCCTTTCCATATATCCCTCTGATATCATATGCCTTGAATGCGCTCATTCCTCAGCCTCCTTCTGGAATTTTCTTATCATCTCTGCGAATTTCCTGTGATCCATTGTCTCCATAAAGAAGAT
>CASFLH010000092.1 GCA_949295505.1 uncultured Spirochaetales bacterium
AGTAGGATAAGCAGCCATCATCATAATTGCAAAATAAATGTTTAGAAGTCATATGTCTTAAGTTGAGAATATTGTAAATTTGATATAATTAATTCATATTTTTATATTATATTTTATATATATTAAATTGAAACAGTTTGAAAATTAGGATTTCAATATAAATATTTTTGAAATTTGCAACGAAACACATTGGATTAATCTTTATCCATATTGCTCATAGCATTTTTCTATATGAGTATGATTTAATCCAATAAATTTTGACACTAATCCAAATCTGTTGCGTATAAGTTTGTATGAAGATGAATGGAATAAGAAGCCTATATGAGAAAGAGGAGGCAGAAGCTGTATACTCGGAACTGATGAGCGGCGCATCATTTGCACTCACATATGGTGTCCCCATGATATACCGTGGTAATCTTCCTTCTTCTGCTGTTCTGCTTGCAGCTTTCTCTATTGGATCCGTGTATGGCCAGAAAGAGCTTTATGTATCAGCTCTTGAGGCTGCCTTGAATGGATGTGAGCTTATTGCTTATGGTGAATGGTCCTCTGTGAATGCGATAATCAAGGGGGTGGAAGACGGAAATGGTAAGGTGCACCTTGTGTCATCTCAAGGAATGACAAAGCTAAGGAAGCATCAGGAATGGACGATGAGGAGAATACTGCTCACTGGTGGAAGTGTTATTTCTTCCACAGCAGAACGTACATCGCGCAGAGAAGCCCGCTATCTTCTTTCCTGCCTTTCCTCTGCTGCTCTTGCAACTGTTGGCGGGTATTCGGTTTCTTCTTCCCATCCTCTTGTCCAGCTGCTCGACGATGGAAAAGATGTGGCCATGCTCCGATCATCTCTTTCAAGCAAGGCGGGTCGATTCTTTGCGCTTGAAGGCTGTCCTGTTGTTTCTTCGTTTTCAATGTATTTTGAAAGTTCATGCATTGTATATCAATCCGAAAACGGACGATTCAATTTTATGAATGAAAGATACGATGCAGTGTCTCTTTGTTGACGAGACTGCCAGAGAGTGGGAGAATCCGCATATGGATCAGATCAATGAGTTCATTGAGTACATCGCAAAAATCAGAGCGCTTTCAGAAAATACTGTCAAAAGCTACAGCACGGATCTCGCTGAGTGGCGTCGCTATATGCGTGACAGGAATCTGGATCCTGTTTCCTTCACAAAGGAAGATGCCGCACTGTATGCCGAATATATGCAGGAAATTTTCTCTGAGCGTTCTGTGCTGCGTAAGCTGACTGCATTGAGTACGTTTTACAGATATCTGCAGAAAAAAGGCGATGTTGCCTGCGATCCGTTCTCTTCAATCTCGATGCGGCAGAAGGCTAGGAGACTTCCATCCGTGCTTACGGAAGAGGAAGTGCAGGAGCTTTTATCAGTGGAGCGGCATTCCTTTCAGGATGAACGCGATCACATGCTTTTTCTTTTTATCTACAATACAGGCTGCCGTGTCTCGGAGGCACTCAGTGTTGATCTCAAAGATATTGACTATACCAGAAGAAGAATCCTTATAAAGGGAAAAGGAGATAAGGAACGGTTTGTTTTCTTTTCCCCCTCTACTTCAAAGGAAATGAAAGCATATACAGAGGTACGTACAGACTATCTCAGACAGCTTGGAATAATTGAACAGGAGGCGTTTTTCATCGGAGACAAGGGCGGAAGGTTGCCCTTCAGCTCTGCTCATATTATCTTTGATAAGTATAGAGCCTTGCTTGGCTGGCAGAAGGAATTCACGCCGCATACACTGCGCCATTCTTTTGCTACTCACCTTATGGACAGAGGTGCTGACATCAGGCTTGTGCAGGAGTTGCTTGGGCATGAGAGCATCTCCACGACTCAGATCTATACGCATGTCTCCCGTGGAAGGCTGAAGAAAGTGTACGAGGAGACACATCCTCATGCTAAGGAGTGAACAATGGAAATTCATGGGACTACGATCTGCGCAGTCCGTAAAGACAATCAGGTTGCTATAGCAGGCGATGGACAGGCCACATCTGGAGAAGGTGGTGTCGTCATCAAGGGAAACTGCCGTAAGGTCAGAAGGCTTTACAACGGCCGTGTAATCGTTGGGTTCGCTGGCTCGACGGCAGATGCGTTCACGCTCTTCGAGCTTTTTGAGGGGAAGCTCAAGCAGTATAACGGAGATCTCACAAGGGCCGCGGTAGAGCTCGCGAAGCAGTGGCGTACGGACAGAGCCTTGAGAAATCTCAACGCGATGATGCTCGCTTCCGATGGCTCGAAGCTCTTCATGATCACAGGCACAGGTGATGTGCTCGATCCTGAGGGGGATGTCATGGGTATTGGATCAGGTGGAAGCTATGCCCTTGCAGCTGCTCGTGCCTATCTTGACGCGGGAGTACCATGGTCTGCAGAGGAAATTGCCCGCAAGAGTGTCGGGATTGCAGCCGATATCTGCATATACACCAACCACAATATTATTGCGGAGGTCCAGAATGCTGGAGAATAAGAAGAGTCTTGATGAAATGGTTCCTTCCGAAATCGTGAGGAACCTTGATGAATATATAGTAGGTCAGGATGAGGCGAAGCGGACAATCGCGATTGCCATCAGAAACAGGGTGAGAAGGAAAAGGCTTCCTGATGATATCAGGGATGAAGTCACTCCAAAGAACATCCTGATGATTGGTCCCACAGGTGTCGGAAAGACTGAGATCGCGCGCCGTATATCAAAGCTTGCGAATGCGCCATTTGTGAAGGTTGAAGCGACAAAATATACTGAAGTCGGTTATGTTGGCCGCGATGTTGAATCGATGGTCCGCGACCTTATGGCGGCATCGCTTTCTATGGTCAGGGAGGAGATGGCCTCTCAGCGTCATGAGGAGGTTGAGAGGCGCGTGGAAGAAAGGCTTCTTGACCTGCTTCTGCCAGCGATCGACAGAGAAAAGACTGAGACGGATGTGTCAGTTGCCGAGACGAGGGAACGCTTCCGCAAGATGCTTCGCGACGGCATCTTCGATGAGAAGGAAGTCGAGATGCCCGTTGAAATGAAGACACATGTCGGTTTTGAGCTCATGGGTTCTTCCGGAAACATGGAGGATATCCAGAACGCGCTTTCAAGCCTTGGCAATATGTTCTCTTCCCCGGGGAAAAAGACCCGCAAGCTTTCCGTCAAGAGAGCCCGGGAAATCATCGAAGAGGAGGAGATGGACAAGGTTATTGATCCTGATAAGGCTGTCGACGAGGCGAAGACAAGAGCGGAGGAGATGGGTATCATCTTCATCGATGAGATTGACAAAGTCGCGTCCCATAACAGCACATCCAATTCCGACGTGTCGCGCGAAGGTGTCCAGAGGGATATCCTTCCGATCGTTGAAGGTTCGAAAGTCTCGACGAAATGGGGTGTGATAGACACAACCAATATACTTTTCATCGCAGCTGGCGCTTTCTCTTTCTCGAAGCCCTCCGATCTCATACCTGAACTGCAGGGAAGATTCCCGCTTCGCGTTGAGCTTCATGATCTCACGGCAGATGAATTCTACAGGATTCTCACAGAGCCGCAGAACGCTATCACAAAGCAGTACAAGGCGCTCCTTTCTACGGAAGGAGTTAATGTGGAGTTCGATGATGAGGCGCTTCATGAGATTGCCCGTATCGCGTCGGAGGTCAACCAGACCAATGATAACATCGGTGCCCGCCGTCTATATACTGTGATGGAGAAGCTTCTTGAGGAACTTGCTTTCTCCGCGGATCAGCTGTCAGGGCAGACAATAAACATCACGAAAGGATATGTCCAGGAGAGACTCTCTGATATAGCAGAGGATCAGGACCTTTCGAAGTACATTCTGTGAAGCCATGCAGTACTATACAGTTGTAGGGGACAGTTATGAGGAGGCCGTGCGCAAGGCACGTGAACAGTACGGGAATGACATACGCATTCATTCCCGCCGTGATTACACGACCGGAGGCGGCCTTTTCACCCGCAGGAAACAGAAATGCGAGATTGTTTGCTACGAGGCCAAGCACGAGAAGCGTAGCGAGAAGGAAAAGGATATCTCCGAATTTGAGAAGGAAGCGAAGACCCCTGATCCATCTACTCTTTCCCCTGAGGAGCGCCTGAATACCGAGATTTACAGAGAGAAGACTGAGAATGCCGCTGCCGCAGCCCTTCTTGATGAGAACCATATCACAGGAAAACTCAGGGAGAAGCTTCTGGAAGATTTCCCAGAAGGGGATGATGCAGCGATGATTCTCTCTTCCAGGCTCCTTAAGACAGTTGAATTCGATTATGACAAGCAGCTTCATCCAAGGCATTTCGTCGTTTTCATCGGTCCAACGGGATCCGGCAAGACAACGACGCTTGCAAAGGTCGCGTATCTTTTCAGCCATAGTGAGAAAAGTGTCGGTATCATCACTCTCGATACTTACCGGACAGGAGCGTTCGAGCAGATGAATGCTTTCGGGAATGCGCTGTCGATTCCTGTCATAAGCGCTGGCGCGGAGGATGAGCTGCTGAAAGCAATTGAGCGTTTTTCATGGAAGGATATGATCTTCATTGATACGATGGGGCTTTCACCTCGGGACAAAGAGCTGAATCTGCGTCTTCGCGGCATGCTGTCGCTGCTTGACCGTGACCGTACTGATTATATCCTTACAGTCAGCGCAAGCATGAAGGAGGAGGATATCATGGATCAGTATGCCGGATACTCCGCGTTTTCCCCATCCTCTCTCGTGGTGACAAAGCTTGATGAGACTGAAACAATCGGCAATGTGCTCTCATTCTCCTACAGCGTTTCTGTTCCGATTCTCTTCTTCACGGATGGCCAGAAAGTTCCAGATGATATAAAGAAAGCATCCGGAGTTCTGCTTCTTGAGCATCTGAAGGGTTTCGGTCTTGATATGAAACGTTTCAGAACACAGTTGTCATTCGGGAAATGACTGCATTGATAGCAGCTTTCACCATCGGAGCGGAAGATGCTGGCACCTCTAAGTAGATGCTGCAGTTCCTGATGGAATTGATGGTGCTGTGCGGGAAAGCCGGTGCCTGAAAAGGCTCTGTCCCGATAGCGTCTACCATGGACATGAGCTCTTCTTCATTCGCCCGTCCGTAGAATGCCAGCACCTTACCATCTGGTGATAGGATGGCAGCTCTGCCGTATCTCGCGGTGACAAGCATGGTGTCATACAGTTCCTGCTGGAGATCGGAATCCAGCGTGAGCCTGATATCCTTCCCGTGTGATATCGCGCTGTCGGTTTCAGGAATCGCGGAAAGATCAGAATCGAAGATGAGCTCTATTCCGCTTATTCCATGCATGCTGCTGTCAACATTTCCCGTAATCATTGAGAAAGATGGATAGAAATATCTTCGCCGCTCAATTGATACTGGGTTGATGTCATCGGAGAGCTGGAAATCCTCAAGCTCTTTCATGATCGCATCGAAATCATCGGAATCAAGAAGATCCGTAATGCGTATGAAGCTTTCACCTTTCTCGATTCTGTTTCCTACAGATATGGCATTTTCTTCGGTATATCCGGCGATGAAGGCTGCCGCTTCCTGTGCTCCAGCGTTATGAAGATGGATGCTGAATCCGTAATCAGGAGCCTGAATTGCCAGATATCGTCCATTCCTGTCGAGGATGCTTCCTCGTATAAGTGCTGGGGAGAGCTCCGGGTCCCTGTAGGCTGCTGCAGTTACGCTGTCATCGGATATGACATATATTACGCTTGCAGCAGCACAAAACAGTGCTGTTATCAGCACTATGGCTAAGAGCCACATCCCTCCCTTATTGCCATTTTCGGTCATATGACAAATAATAATCTGCAGCTTGAGGATTGTCGATAGATGAGCAGGTACAGCTATGATGACATGCCACCTGAGGGGTACAGGGAGAAGAGAAGAGGCAGCGGCAGGATGACCGCCGCTATTGCTTCAATCGGAGTTCTCCTCACGCTTATTGCAATCATCATCTATCTTCTGTTCACGCCTCATCAGGAGAATAATGAGAGCGCTGTCTCTGTTGCGGAGTCGGTGACAGTAAATCCTGTTGAGCCTGAGATAATCGAATCAAAAGCTGTCATTCCGGTTGTGGCAGAAGAACCTGAAGAGGAACCCGAGCCGATTGAATCCCGTGTGAGTTCTGCTCCTTCCTACGAAAAAGCATCTGACAAGTATCAGAGAATAGACTTTGAAAGCCATGCAGTAGGTGAGGGGGAGACACTGCTTAGCATAGCTGAGAAATACTCTTTGTCTTCTTCCACTCTTGTCTCTGTGAACAAGCTTTCTGGTGCGGAGCTCAGTGCAGGCTCAATCCTTTCAATCCCGCCAATGGATGGAACGCTCTGCATTGTGAGAAGCGGGGATACTCTGGAATCTATTGCAGCTCAGTATAATCCTGAGCTTTCAGCGGCAGACCTTGCAGCTCTCAATGGAAAGCCGTATACGGCTGTGTACGAAGGAGAGGAAATTTTTGTCCCGTCCCCTGGAACTATTGAAAATAGCTCGGCAAGGATGTTCTCTTCTCCGATTCCAGGAGGATCGGTTATCGCTAGATTCGGGGAATTGGTGGAAGGTGAGGCAATTGAAGGTGTCGTGATTGCCTCTTCTCCAGGTACAGCTGTCTCAGCGGCAGCAGATGGCTCTGTTGTCAATATCTTCTTCCATCCGAGATTCGGACGATCGGTCACGCTTTTACATGAGAATGGCTATAAGACAAGCTATTGCGGGCTGGAAACATCTAATGCCGATACCGCTCAGAAAGTCCAGCAGGGTGATGTCATCGGTACAATAGGAACAAGCAACGAGTTCTTCAATGAACCTGCGGTAGTGTATTGCGTAGAACAGTATAGCGTACCGCTTGATCCTATGAATGTTACTGCATTCTGACAATTTTCTTTGCTTCAAGGAAAAATAGGAGTGAAAACCTTCAACGGATTAGACAGGTTTCATCATAGATTCTAAATCCATCATATAGGTAAAAATTATTTGAACAATATATTATCTATAGGTAATTATATTTAAACGATATAGAAATAATAAATATCCATGCATATTGGACACATGCCCTCACGACATATTAGATTTGGCGGCATTGCATCTATATCCTCTAGGAATCTAAGTTCATATTTCTTATCTCCTGACTGCTGTCATATCCCGCTAGATATATATCGTATTAAATCGCAATTGTAATACGGTATATTGAGAATACCGGAAAACCGAAGAGAAAGAAACGACCACCGATGATATTCATGGTGGCCGATTCGTAGTCAATTGGAATGATTTCAGGATTTTCTTAGCAAAACAAGAAAACCTGATTCCTTATATCAAATATTCTTACCGCAGCAGTTCTTGTATTTCTTTCCGCTTCCGCAGGGGCAAGGATCATTCCTGCCGACTTTCGGTGTAGATCTTACGATAGTCGTTCCATGTGCCTGAGACTGTGAGGATACTGCTGTCTGTGCTCCTCTCTGGACCATAGGAGCCCCTGGAGCATGGTGCATTGCCTGCATTCTTCCCTGTCCCTGCTGCTGTGGTCTTGGCTGCACAGTGATCCTCACTGCATTGACGGTCCTGACAACAACCTCCGTTATTGATGAAATCATCTCGTCAAAAGCATCAGAAGCCGTGTTCTTGTATTCCACGAGAGGATTCTTCTGGGCATAGCTCATGAGAGAGGCAGCATCCCTTATGTCTTCAAGGGCATCCAGATGATCCACCCATCTCTTATCGATGTTCCTGAGATATACGAAACGGATGAAGTTGTTGAAATTCTGTTTCCCGACCTTTTCCTCTTTCTCCCTGAGATTCTTCTCCATTGTCGCTTTTAGATTTTCAACGTTGGAAATAAGTGAATCATCCGGACGGAACGCGAAGACGCTCTGGAAATTCTCTGCAGCTTTGTCTTTATCACCGTCTGCGCTTTCCCATGCTTCGTCAATATACTCCTTGGTCAGGTCGACAATCCTTTCCATCAGGTTCTCATCCTCAAGGATCTTGTCGCGTTCTGAATAGATGAAGTTTCTCTGCTCGTTGAGCACGTCATCGTAATCAAGAAGATGCTTTCTTATCTGGAAATTACGTTCTTCAACGCGCTTCTGTGCATTCTCGATTGCATTGTCCAGCATCTTGTGATGAATAGGTTCTCCGTCCTTAAGTCCAAGACGGCCAATCATTTCCTTGAGACCGTCTTTTGCGAAAAGTCTCATGAGAGGATCATCAAGAGATATGTAGAACTGGCTTGTTCCTGGATCGCCCTGACGTCCAGAACGGCCTCTGAGCTGGTTGTCGATGCGCCGTGATTCATGACGTTCTGAGCCGATGATATAAAGGCCGCCAAGCGCTTTTACTTCCTCGTAAGCTTTCCTATATTCAGGCTGAATCTCTTCCATTGCCTTCCTGAGCGTTTCCGGATCAGCGTCGGTTCCGACTTTCTTCATCGCGAGATGCAGCGGCGAGCCGCCTAGCTTGATATCCGTACCGCGTCCGGCCATGTTAGTTGCAATGGTTACAGCGCCCTTTGATCCGGCTTCGCCTATGATGAATGCTTCCCGAGCATGATTCTTCGCGTTGAGAACCTCATGCCTTATTCCTTCCCTTGTCAAAAGGGATGAGAGCCTTTCGCTCTTCTCAATGGACGTCGTTCCGATCAGTACAGGCTGGCCTGTAGCATGGATTCTCTTGACATCATTGACAATAGCCTTGAACTTCATCGGCTCATCGTAGAACGTGAGATCGGGCAGGTCCTTTCTCTGCACAGGGAGGTTTGTGGGGATGACAACAACGTCAAGCTTGTAAATCTGCTTGAACTCTGTTGCTTCCGTGTCCGCTGTACCTGTCATGCCGGAAATCTTGTCATACATCCTGAAGAAGTTCTGGAACGTGATGGTTGCAAATGTCTTCGACTGTCCGCGGACTGAGACATTCTCCTTCGCTTCTATAGCCTGATGCAGACCTTCCGAATACCGTCTGCCTGGCAGGACACGTCCGGTGAATTCGTCGACAATCTGCACCTCGCCATCTTTTACGAGATAGTCAACATCGCGATTGTACATGTACTGGGCCCTTACAGCCTGTGTCACGTAGTGGACAAGTTCGAAGTTGTCATCATCGTAGAGTGAAGCAACAGTATTGCCGTTCTCATCTTTTGTAGCCTTCAGAGCTCCTTCCTTTCTCAGCAGCTCTTCCATATGAGTCATGCCGGCTTTGGTAAAGGTGACTTTCTTTGATTTCTCATCAAGCTTGAAGTCTCCCTTTTCATCAAATGCCGCGTATGCTTCCCTGTCGAGCTTCTCCATTGGGGTAAGCTCGTAGTAGTCCCCTGTTTCCGGATCTTTCTCGCATTCCTTGAGGTAGGGGACGATTGCCTTTGCAGCTTTCACTTTCGGAGTGTCATCCTCTGCCTGTCCTGAGATAATGAGAGGTGTCCTTGCCTCATCAATGAGGATGGAATCAATCTCATCGATGATGCAGAAGTGGTGCTTGGGCTGCAGTTTCTGGGCAAGTGAAAGCTTCATGTTGTCACGGAGATAGTCGAAGCCGAACTCATTGTTTGTTCCGTATGTGACATCAGCACTGTATGCTTCCTTTTTCCTCTGGTCATCCTGACCGGCAATGATGCAGCCTGTCGTGAGACCAAGGAATGCATAGACGCGTCCCATCCATTCGGCGTCGCGCTGTGCAAGATAATCGTTTACGGTTACGATGTGCACCCCTTTGCCTTCAAGTGCATTCAGGTAAGCTGCAGGTACTGCCGTAAGAGTCTTTCCCTCACCAGTCTTCATCTCAAGGATTGATCCCTGATGAAGGACGATAGCTCCCATGATCTGGACGTCATAGTGCCTTTCGCCAAGCACTCTCCCAGAAGCTTCCCTTGCAAGCGCAAATGCTTTCGGAAGCAACTCATCAAGACTCTTGCCGTTCTGTACTTCCTTCTTCCATTCCGCTGTGATCCTGGGGAAATCCTCGTCGCTGAGGGATTCTGCCCATCCGTATTCCTTCCTGACATTCTCCACAATAGGGCGGAGACGCTTCATGTCCTTGTCGTGTTTGGTCCCCCCAAAGAGGGCTGCAAAGAAATTCGCCATAGACAGAAATTAGCACCAAAGCGGGAAAAGGAAAATAACAGTCAGGCAAATCAATAGGTCTTATGAATGTTAATTTTCTGCCTGGTAATTAATTATATGAATGATGAATTTGCAGTGGAAATAGTATTCCGCCCTCTTTGGCAATGAAAACCCTGTCATTGCTGTCATAAAAATGGATTTCTGGGTATTATTACGTTATGGACTGGACATATACAATCGGATCGCTGACAATCGGTCTTCTTGATATCATAGCAGTTGCAATCGTTCTCATCGGAGCTATATCCGGATGCATTACAGGGTTCGCGCGTCAGGTCGCGAGGCTTGCTGGGTTTGTGATTTCAATTCCTGTGGCGCTTCTCTTCACCAGGCCGGTGGCCTCTGTTCTTGCAGCAAACACAGGACTTTCTCTTCTCTGGGCGTCATTGATATCGTTCGTTTCGATTTGTCTCCTTGTGTTCATCATCGTTGCTATATTCGGTTCCATGCTCCGGCGCGTGCTTGAGACAGTACCGGCACTGGATCATGTGCTTGGTTTTGTCTGGGGGCTTCTGGCGACTGCAGTCTCGATATCCATTATCATTGCGATTCTCAATTACCAGTCATTCTTTGACATCTCTTCCGTAACGGATTCGAGCGTGATCGTAAGGGATATCATCGAGCCTCTTTTCCCGGCTCTTGTTGATGTAGTGAAGGGCACTGCCAATGCTTGAGGCTCTCTCGAGAACTCAGAGAAGGGTAGCTTCCGAGATTGAGAATGCCTATTCTTCCGGGATGCTGCCCCAGTCGATTCTCTTTTCGGGACGTAAGGGGTCATCGAGACTTACAGCCGCTCTTGATCTTTCATTTGCCATCGCTGATCCAGAGAATCGGCAGATGCTGCGTTCCTCGCGCGTTATGCTGATCGCATCCCGCAGCCTAAGGATGGAGACGATGGCTGCGCTGTCATTGTTCAGCAGGCAGCGCAATGATCGAAGCCGCATTTTCCTGATACAGACAGTAAGGAAGTCCCTGCTTCAGTACCACAGTTCCATTGCCCCTCTTTATGAGAACCGTAAGATATCCTTCAAGGCAAAGGACGAGGAAGGAAGGGGCGGAACGCTTTTTTCCAATGCTGAGGCAGTGGATGCTCTCATCATGGAGCTTGAGGATGGAAATGTCAGTGATCGTGATACCGAGCGCATAGTATCTGGACTGCAGGCAAGGCTCATTGATGATTTCTTCACGCTTGGAAAGAAAAGCCCGGGAGCTGCCATTGATGAGATCAGGGCGGTGCAGGACTGGATAGAAGAGGGCAGCGATGAGAAATGCGTGATCATCGAGAATCCTGAGGATTTCACTGAAGGTGCGAAGAACAGCATGCTGAAGATGCTGGAAGAACCGCCTGAGCACTGTCATCTGATACTCATTTCCGAGCATCCGTCAAGGATTCTCCAGACAATTCTTTCCCGTGTGAGGCGCTTCCAGTTTCCAGAGCTCTCCTCAAAGGCTGTCTCGTCTTTTATTGGTGACACATTTTCTATCTATGATAGCTATTCATCCTTTGATGAGTTCTTCTTCCATGAAGGCACGGATGAAGAGGAAAGGAAGGTGATGTCAGATGCGGCCAGACTTTATTCCTCTGCTCTTCTTGAGGGCCGTCTTCTCACGCTTGACGAGGAGAACATGATTTTCTCAGGACTTGAGAAGATGGCGGGATATGACTATTTCCGGCTCTCTGTTGCGGATGAAATCGAAAAAGCGCTCAGGGGCAATACTGCACCTGGACGCATAAGGAAAGCATGGAATGTCCTGTCCGAGGCTGCAATGAGGAGTGACGGATACAATATGAGCATCAGACTTGCGCTTGATACAGCGCTCAGGGAGGCAGAAATTGGCAAATAAGCTTCTGAGCAAGGTAATAAATGATCTTGGATCGCTTCCTGATGATGAGCTGAAAAAGCTTGTAAAGGGGCAGATGAATGAAGCGGATATGCTGGAGGCGCTGATTTGTTCCCTTCCTGAAGGACATATCATCTTCTCTCCTGATCAGCGTGTTGCTTTCATCAACAACTCAGCCTATCATCTGCTCCCTTCTGACAGACGGCGCCGGATGAGGCTCGGCATGAGTCTGGATGAGATGCTCATCGACCCAGATGTGAAGAGGTTCCTTCTTGCTGTCTTCTCTGGGGAGGAGAAGGGCGAGCCGCAGGACTTCGCATTCTCAAAAGGCGATGAGATCAGGACGGAGCGTATATCATTCAGTTTTCTTTCCCTTCCTTGTGGCAGGTATACGGATGTTGTCATCCGGGATATAACCGATGAGATCATGAAAGAGACCAGGCTGAGGCGTACTGAATCGCTTGCCTCCATGACGACAATGGCCGCAGGAATCGCTCATGAAATCAAGAATCCGCTTGCGGCGATGAAAATCCACCTCCAGCTGATGCGCAAGACGCTGAAGACAAAAGGTTCGATAGGCTGCGAGGGTGCTGAGCGCTATCTGAGTGTGCTTGATGAGGAGATAGATCATCTGAATAAGATTGCTGTCGACTTTCTCTTCGCGGTTCGTCCGATGAACATAGAACTCCGTCTGGGATCGCTTGAGACGGTCATCAGTGATCTCGTCACGTTCCTTGCGCCTGAGGCCGAGGATAAGCACATAACAGTCGTTTCCGATGTCGAGCGGTTTCTTCCCCGCATTGAGATGGATGCAAGATATCTTCGGCAGAGCCTTCTCAATATCGTGGAGAACGCTTTTGCCGCAATGCCAGGTGGCGGGAAGCTCACGATTTCTGTGAAGCTGGATGGCAACTATGAGACAATAAGAGTGGAGGATACCGGGACGGGTATCGATGAGGATCATCTTGCGAAGATCTTCGAGCCTTATTTCACCACCAAGGCTTCCGGTACTGGACTTGGACTGACTGTTGTATACAAAGTCATAAAGGAGCACCGTGGGGATATCTTCGTATCATCGGAGCCGGGGAAGGGGACAGTGTTCACGATAAAGCTTCCTGTTCCGGCAACGGAGAGGAAAGCTCTGGGAGACAAGGAGGAGACTGATGGCATCATTGCTGATAGCTGATGACGAGAAGAACATCCTTTCCGGGCTCGCGCTTGCTTTTGAGGATGAAGGATATACAGTCATAACCGCCAGTGATGGCAAGGAGGCATGGGAAAAGCTTCAGAAGAACATCGTGGATCTTGTTATCACCGATCTCCGGATGCCTGAGATGGATGGCTACGAGCTTCTGAAACGCATATCATCCTCCTATCCGATGCTTCCCGTGATCGTGCTCACGGGACATGGCACGATCGAGACAGCAGTTGAGACCATGCGCGACGGGGCCGTCGACTTTTTCACCAAACCAGTGGACATTGACAAGCTTTCACTGGTGGTCAGGAAGAGCATCACCGCGTCCGAACTGAAGGAGCAGAACCGTAAGCTTTCCGAGGAACTGAAGAAGCTCCGCAGAGAGAAAGGATACTCAAAGATTGTCGGGCGTTCCCAGAAAGTCGTTGATATGCTGCGCCTTATAGAGCAGGTTGCAGATACCAGAGCCACTGTCCTGATAACAGGTGAGTCAGGTACAGGCAAGGAGCTTGTCGCCGATGCTCTCGTCGCTCTTTCATCGCGCTCTGATAAGCCGTTTATCAAGGTACATGCCGCCTCGCTTTCCTCCTCATTGCTCGAGGATGAGCTTTTCGGGCATGAGAAAGGGGCTTTCACAGGAGCCGTCTCTGCGAAAAAAGGACGTTTTGAGCTTGCAGACGGAGGAACGATCTTTCTCGATGAGATAGGAGAGATAGATAGCGCGACACAGGTAAAGCTCCTGCGGGTGCTGCAGGAAAGGGAGTTCGAGAGAGTCGGAGGAGAGAAACCGATCACAGTCGATGTCCGTGTCATCTGCGCAACCAACCGCGACCTGATGGAGGAAGTCAAGAAAGGCAACTTCCGCGAGGATCTCTATTACAGGCTCAATGTTGTCCATATCGAGGTTCCTCCGCTCAGAGAAAGGAAGGAGGATATTGATCTTCTTTCCGCTTCGTTCCTCGAGACCTTCAATTCCGAGGACAAGAGAAAGATAGAAGGATTCACTCCGGCCGCGAAGAAAGCGCTGCTTTCATATGCCTGGCCAGGGAACATCAGGGAACTGAAGAATGCAATCGAGTCAGCTGTTGTTCTGACAAGGGGTAGGTATATCGACAAGGATGACCTTCCTCAGCAGGTCAGAGAAGCCGGAAGCGGGTCAAAGGTGACATTTGACTTGCCCGTTACTCTCGATGAGGCAGAAAAGCGTCTTATCATTGAGACGATTTCATATGCTAAAGGAAACAAGACAAAAGCCGCCCAGCTTCTCGGAATCGGACGCAAGACGATAACAAGACGCATGCAGGATCTTCAGATTGAGGATGAAGAGTGATGGATATAGAATCCATATTCTCGCCTGGAGGAGAGCTTGAGAGAACACTTCCCGGTTATTCCTACAGGGAAGGCCAGCTGGAAATGGCTGAGCTTGTGGACAGTGCGCTTTCCGATCATTCTCACGCCATCATTGAAGCTGGTACAGGCACAGGCAAGAGCTTTGCCTATCTTGTCCCAATGCTTTTGTCGCTGATGAGGGATCGTTCCAGGCGTTTTATTGCCGCAACGAGCACGACAACACTGCAGAAACAGCTTTATGACAAGGATCTACCGCTGCTCTTGAAAGCGCTCTCAGCCGATATACCAGTTGCCATTCTTTACGGAAGAGGAAATTACCTCTGCATAAGACGCTTCAATGAAGGACGCAATGAGAAAAGCATTTCAGGGACACGCCGCAGTGAGAAGGAGCTGCGTTTCGAAGAATGGGTCGCAGAAACGGACAGCGGTGCTGTCCAGGACCTCTTTCCGGATGTCCCGGCAGAGTTCTTCTATTCCTATGCCTCTGACGATAAGGATTGCCTTGGTTATCGCTGTCCATTCGCATCTGATTGTTTTTATTATGGCGCAAGACGACAGGCGCAGAAGGCAAGGCTGATAGTGACAAATCATCATCTTCTGCTGCTGGATGCGAAGAACAGGGATGAGTCAGGTCTTGATTATGACGAGGATGCGGTTCTCCCTGGGTATTCCTGCGTAGTGATGGATGAGGCGCATCACATAGAGGATGAGGCGACGGAAGTGCTTTCTAGGGTCTATTCCGCTTATCGTGTCAGCCGTATCCTTGATTATCTTACGCGCAAGGAGAAACGTTTCGGCTCATCCTCCATCATTGATTTCCTTACCCCTGAAGAGAAGGAGAGAGGAAGCGGGAAAAGAATCCGTGATGATATCGCGCACCTCAGGACGCTCGTAGATCAGTTCGATTCCCTTCTTTCCTCCGTTCTTTTCATCATGACGGAGAAGGAAATCCTCTTCACCCCCGCTTTCTACAGCCAGTATGGCGATACAATCAGGCAAGGGGAGGCCGCCAGCCAGGAAATGACAAGGATCGGTAATGCGCTGCAGAGTGGATATAACGAGCGACCTGCTGAATCCAACGAGGTCTTTGTCGATCTTATACATCGTTATGGTCTTTCGCTCTGTCTTCTGGCAGATACGCTTCGCGACTGGATGCGTTTCTCATCCTGGGATGAGGAGATACCATATGCTTCCACAGGGGCAGACGGCAAGGTTGAGATACATATCGCGCCGATGAACACGGGCCGGGTGCTATCCCGGGTACTTGTCTCTCATCTTGATTCCATGATCTTCTCATCAGCCACCATCAGTGTTAATGGCAGTTTCGAGTATTTCGAGAAACGTTCCGGTCTGTGGGAGGAGAAGGATAGGGTACGTTCCGGAATCTTTGCATCCCCTTTTGAGTACAGGAAGAATCTCATGCTCCTCCTTCTGCAGGATGGGTCTGTTTTCTCCAACGAAAGTACTGGACAGTATGTCCACTATGTTTCCGAAGCGATTGCTTCTGCCATTGAGGCTTCCGGAGGTGGTGCACTTGTCCTTTTCACATCTAAGAAGATGATGAAGGAGACATATCAGATTCTTCGTGACAAGCTGGATGATCTTCTTGTCCAGGATGACAGGACCCCTCGCAGCAGGCTTCTTGAGAGATTCCGGAGGAATAGGGACAGCTCGCTTTTCGCTGTATCATCTTTCTGGGAAGGAGTCGATGCTCCTGGCGACACACTCCGTCTTGTCATCATCGTGAAGCTTCCGTTTACCGTTCCGTCAACTCCGATTGTCAGGGCACGCTCGGAGGCAATGGACAGAAACGGCGGGTCCTCATTCATGGAAATGATCGTTCCTGAGGCTACGCTCCGCCTGAAGCAGGGAATAGGCCGGCTGATACGCACGGAAACAGATAAGGGTGTTGTCCTCATTCTTGACAGCAGGATACTGCGCAAGGGATATGGCCGTGTAATGGTGTCGTCGCTTCCTGAGTGCTATATCCCGGAAGATGCCATGCTCGGCAATCTCGGAGAGAAGATCGAGCGTTTTCTGTATTAATCTTTTGAAGCGCGTGAGGGCAAAAGAAAAGGCTGCCTTCCGACAGCCTGGATCTCATCTGGAATTGATTACTCAATCACAGCAAGGATATCTGCATAGTTGAGGATGAGATAGTCCTCTCCATTGTCTTTGATGGCTGTTCCCGCATACTTGTCATGGAGGATTTCCTGACCAGCCTTCACCTTGATTGTTTCATCGTCACCAACTGCGACTACTGTAGCAATCTGAGTCTTCTCCTGCGCAGTCTGCGGGATGAAGATTCCGGAAGCTGTCTTCTCCTCGACTTCCTTTGCCTTTACAAGAACTCTGTCACCAAGCGGAATGATCTTCATGTTATCACCTCTGTTATCATTAATAAGCCATGTGGGCCAATAAGGAATATACAAACGGATGCAGATGCAGGCAAGGGGTTGAGGATTTCTTTCTTTTACCTCTTCACTTTTTCTACACATTTATTATCTTCAGACTGAAGGTTGTGGATATGAATGATTCGATGAGCATTATTCTCTACAAGGAAGGCACAAGGAAAGCCAGGCTTCTTTCTTATCAGGAGGCATTTGATGATTATGCCAGTGCGTTCCTTCAGCGGCTGCATCTGAGCGTATATTCGCTGGAGTTCGTGTCATTCTACCGCTATCAGCTGGCACGGTATCTCAAAGCGAAACCTGTTTTCACGCTTTCTCTTCCGGAGGGGGATATGATCTCTGACCTCATAAAGGATGCGTATGACTGCTTTGTCGAGGCAGCTGAGGAATCCCCATTCAATATCACGGATGAAGGCAGGCTCAATCTTCTAGAATCAGTCAGGATCTGTTTTCCGTGGCAGAATGACCCGGACTCGCTCTCGGATGCCCAGTAAGGGTCAGAATGGCCCAAAGTACGGGGATTATATGTCATAAGGGTCATATTGACCCGGTTTTGAATTTTGCTTCATTTTTCCTTCATATTATTATTTCTTTTCTATATCAGAAATTATATTGATTTAGCAACCTTTGGCACGCTTCCTGCATATAATCTGTGTAATCCAGATTTAAGGAGGATGACATGGAAGATATGATGAGAAAAGAGATGATGGATAATGACAATGAAGTGCTTTCCATTTATCTCAAGGAAATAAACAGGATTCCGCTTATCTCCCACGAAGAGGAGTATGAACTTGCTCTCAAGGCCAAGAATGGTGACAAGGCGGCACGCGACAGACTTCTTCGTGCAAACCTCCGCTTCGTTGTATCGGTCGCGAAGAAGTTCCGCGGTCAGGGGCTTCCTCTTTCGGATCTTATCAATGAAGGAAATATTGGTCTGATTACTGCGCTTGATAAATTCGAACCTGAGAAAGGATACCATTTCATATCATATGCGGTATGGTGGATCAGGCAGTCCATAATGAAGGCGATTTCAGAGAAGGGAAGGACAGTGCGTCTTCCGCTCAACAGATCCAATGAGCTTATGCAGATCCAGAAAGCGCAGAAAGCAATCATGCATGAGAAGGAGACAACGGATCCGACCGCTGAGGACATTGCGGAAGCGACAGGTCTTGATTCCAGGCTTGTCAGTGACCTTCTCTCGATTTCTGGCGAGATGATCTCATTCGACAGTCCTGTGAAGAAAGGTGATGACTCTGATTCGACATTCGGTGATTTCATCGAGGATGAGTCAAGGGGACCTGAGGAGCAGGTAATGGATGGATCCCTTAAAGATGCAGTGCATGCGCTTCTTGGCACGCTTTCCGATAAGGAGCGCGATATCATCGAGATGCGCTTTGGCCTGAATAACAGGAAGCCGATGTCCCTGAAGGAAATCGGAGAGGTCTATGGACTTACCAAGGAAAGAATCAGACAGATTGAGAAGAGGGCGCTTGAACGCCTGAGGGCTGTTTCGGAAGAGAGAGATCTTGGGGTATTCAGCAAAGCATGCTGAGTGAAACGCGTATTGCAGGGGAGGTGTCGTGGTGCACCTCCTTTGTTTTCAGCTGAATTTCCTGAGATGCTCCTTCAAGGCAAGAAATGTCTTGTCTGAGATTACATGTTCTATGCGGCAGGCATCTTCCTGGGCGGTGTCATAAGGCACACCGAGGGCTTCAAGGCATTTCGTGAGCACCTGATGACGCTCATATATCTTTTCTGCGACAATCCGTCCGCTTTCAAGCAGAGTAATGCTGCCAGTATCAGGATTGATGGAGATATAACCGTTTTCCCTCAGATTCTTCATTGCGCGGCTGATTGATGGCTTCGAGAAACCCATTGCCTCCGCGACATCTATTGATCTTACTATTTCACGCTTTTCCGACAGGCGGAGGATTGTCTCTAGATACATCTCTCCGGATTCATGCATGTTCATGAAGCTATTATACCTGAAGAAGGCGCAGGAAAAATACCTAAAAATAATTAGCCATAGACAACCAAAGTTGTTGACTGCTAACTTAAATTAGCATAGACTAACCCTCGGTTAGCAGAAGCTTACCACGGAGGAATATGATGCCGCTGTCGATGATAGGGCTTGGTAAGAGCGGCCGGATCCAGAAAATCACGGGATCCGGGGATGTGAGAAGATTCCTGGGGAATCTCGGATTTGTAGAGGGGAGGGAAGTCACCGTGCTTTCCGATCTCGGAGGCGATGTTATCGTCGGCGTTCTCGATTCACGCGTTGCAATTAACAGGGACATGGCTCGTCACATCTATGTGTGAGCGCCCTGAGGGAGGATATATGACATTAGGGGAAGCACAGGTTGGAAGCAGGGTGACCGTGCAGAGGATCGAAGGTGATGGTGCTTACAAGCGCCGCATCATGGATATGGGAATCACAAAAGGGACGGAGCTTTATATCCGCAAGGTCGCTCCGCTCGGGGATCCTGTTGAGATTACCGTTCGCGGTTATGAGCTGAGCGTCAGAAAGAATGACGCCTCCTGCGTGATTGTGAGATAAGGAGGAGGTCTGAATGAGTATCAAGATAGCACTTGCCGGCAATCCTAACTGCGGCAAGACAACGATGTTCAATGCGCTTACCGGTGCTAATCAGTATGTCGGCAACTGGCCGGGTGTGACTGTTGAGAAGAAAGAGGGAAGGCTCAGGGACCGGAAGAATGGTGATATTATCGTGACGGATCTCCCTGGCATCTATTCCCTTTCTCCATATACGCTTGAGGAAGTCGTTAGCCGTGATTACATCCTGAAGGAGAATCCGGATGTGATCATTGACCTTGTCGATGCGACGAACATCGAGAGAAACCTCTACCTGACGACACAGCTTATTGAGACGGGAACACCTGTTGTGATTGCGCTCAACATGGCCGACCTCATGGAGAAGCAGGGACTGAAGATTGATGTATCAAGGCTTTCGATGCTTCTCGGCTGCCCTGTTGTCGAGACCAGCGCGCTGAAGAAAAAGGGTCTTGATGAGCTGATCAGCACAGCCGTGAAGACTGCGGAGAAAAAAGAGATAAAGAAGCCGCAGGAGATTTTCTCAAAAGATATCGAGAGTGCGATTTCGGAAATCGTGAATGAGCTTCCATCATCAATCTCTGATTCAAAGAGAAGATGGTATGCGGTAAAAGTCCTTGAAAGCGATGAGAAGGTGACTGCGGAAATAAATGTGAAATCCTCTTCACAGCTCAGAGACGCTATCGAAAAGGATTATGATGATTCAATGGAATCCATCATCACGGATGAACGGTACAAGTATATCCAGAAGATCGTGAAGACAACGGTGACTAAAAAGGGTGCGAAACTCTCTGCATCGGATAAAATCGACCGTGTTGTCACGAATAGGATCCTTGGCATTCCTTTTTTCGTTCTCGTCATGTTCATCGTCTACTACATCTCCGTCACGACAGTCGGAACCTGGGTCACGGACTGGACGAATGACACGTTCGGAGGCTGGATCTCTGATCTCTTCACCTCTGGCCTGACGGCAATCGGGGCAGGGGACGCTGTCATAAGCCTTGTGGTCGATGGCATAGTTGGCGGTCTCGTCGCCGTCCTTGGCTTCGTTCCCCAGATGGCGATTCTATTCCTCTTCCTTTCGATTCTCGAGGATTGTGGCTATATGGTCAGAATCGCATTCGTTATGGATCGCGTATTCCGCCACTTCGGGCTTTCTGGAAAGAGCTTCATACCACTTCTGATCTCCTCTGGATGCGGAATCCCAGGTATCATGGCTTCCCGCACAATAGAGCAGGATAATGACAGAAGGCTTACGATCATGACGGCGACCTTCGTGCCATGCGGTGCGAAACTGCCTGTCATCGCCCTTATGGCTGGTGTGATTGCTGGCTCCTCGATGGGGTATGCTGAAGCGGCATGGGTTGCTCCAGCCATGTATTTCATCGGTATCGCAGCCGTGCTCATCTCAGCCATCATGCTTAAAAAGACAAAGCCTTTCAGCGGAAAGCCCGCACCATTTGTCATGGAGCTGCCGGCATATCATGTTCCTTCCGTAAGGACCGTCCTGCTTCACGTATGGGAAAGACTCAGGGGATTCATTGTAAAGGCCGGAACGATTCTCTTCCTTGCATGTGTGGTCATGTGGTTCCTTTCCGGGTTTGGCTTTGGTCCTGATGGCTTCGGAATGGTCGAGGATTCCAATGATTCGCTGCTTGCTGCTATCGGAGGTGTTATCGCACCGATCTTCCGTCCGCTTGGGTTCGGAGAATGGCAGCCTGTCGCAGCTTCGCTTTCAGGTTTTACCGCAAAAGAGGCAATAGTCTCCACGATGGGTGTCCTCGCGAATGTCGCAGGAGATGTCGAGGATGCGGCGAATGTTGCCCCGGGTGTGGCACTCTGGTTCCCGAGTTCGATCGCTGCATTCACATTCCTGCTGTTCAACCTGCTTGATTCACCATGTCTTGCGGCAATCGCGACTATGGCACAGCAGCTGCAGTCACGCAAATGGTTCTGGTTCGCTATCATCTTCCAGAATGTGTTCGCGTATGTGCTTTCGCTTATTGTCTACCAGCTTGGTACACTCTTCACGGGAGGAGGATTCACAATCGGCACAGCCGTCGCGCTGGTGTTGCTTGCCGGCATGCTGTACATGCTCTTCCGTCCCGATCCGTACAAGGATCTGAAGGTGTATTCAAAGCGTTCGCTTGAGGCTGCTGTCTGATTGGGGAGATGAGGGGTCTGCGGACCCCTCTTTATGGAGGGAAATCAATTGGCTGATGCGATAATTCTATTTCTTGTTGCCTCATATTGCATCTTCCTGATTGCATTACAGATCAGAAGGCGCCGCAAGGGAGGCGTGGGGTGCACAGGCTGCTGTCAGGGTTGTTCCGGATGCTCGAATGCCGCTTTGGAGAAACTGATACGTGAAGCGGAAAAGAGAAAGGAAGGTCTTTCATGAATGGTGAAGGCGGAAATTCGATGTTCTATCTCGTGGTGATATTCCTTGTTGTCTATGCGGTGGGGATGGGCATCTATCTGTCCGTAGAGCGCATACGGAAGGGAAGGAGAAACAGAAATGGTTGATGCTGCTATAATCCTCATAGTCCTGGTGCTCCTTTTCTTTGCGCTTAAGGGAAGCATGAAGCATTTCAGAGGTGAGGGATCCTGCTGTTCCGGTTCCTCTTCTCTCCTGAAAACAGGAGAAAAAAGCCTTGATGGCCCGGTTGTCGCCTCCAGACTTGTCACCATAAACGGCATGCATTGTGAAAACTGTGCAGAAAGAGTGAAGCGCTCGCTCGATTCTATAGAAGGCGTGTCTTCGTCCGTTGACCTGAAAAACAGCACAGCATTCGTAAGAATGGATAGATCAGTTGATGACGTAACGTTACGGAAAAAGATTGAAGAAGCTGGTTACACAGTGGTTTCAATCGCTCAGGAATAAGCCTGTTATCCCTTTTAGGTGTAAATAGATAGCAGGGATAATCAATCTCTCTCCCGGACATTTCCGGGAGTTTTGTTTCCCCTATTGAAACCATGTTTCATTTTTCTCCTGGTAATTCACTGTTATATTAGAACTTACAATTGTGATTGTGATTGACCATTATCCCTCGAATCGATAACATCAGAGCGAAATTAAAGTTTTAGGAAGAAGAAAATGGCAGAAACAAAAAAGTATGTTTATTTCTTTGGAGACGGAAAGGCTGAGGGAAGAGCCGATATGAAGGATCTTCTCGGAGGCAAGGGTGCAAATCTTGCGGACATGACCAGCATTGGTCTTCCGGTACCTCCAGGATTCACGATTACAACAGAGGCATGTGCATATTGGGATCAGCACAAAGCATATCCAGAAGGGATGAGGGATCAGGTTCTCGAGAATCTCAAGAAGCTTGAGAAGATGATGGGAGCAAAGCTTGGAGATAAGGAGAATCCGCTTCTTGTATCCGTTCGCTCCGGTGCAGCTCAGTCCATGCCTGGCATGATGGATACTGTTCTCAATCTCGGTCTCAATCCAGATTCCCTTCAGGCTCTGATCAAGAAGACCGGCAACGAGCGCTTCGCATGGGACAGCTACAGACGCTTCATCCAGATGTTCGGCGATGTCGTCATGGGTGTTCCTCATTCCAGCTTTGAGTATGCTCTCCAGTCCGTCAAGGATGAGAACGGCAAGCATTTCGACACAGAGCTTGATGTGGAGAACCTCAAGGAAGTCATCAAGCGCTACAACATCATTTACAAGAAGGCTACAGGAGAGGATTTCCCGACAGATCCTGAGTACCAGCTTTTCAAGACAATCGATGCTGTTTTCCGCTCATGGAATAATGACAGAGCCATCAAGTACAGGCTCATGAATGATATCCGCGGTCTGCTTGGAACTGCTGTAAACGTACAGTGCATGGTTTTCGGCAACATGGGAGAGACATCAGGTACAGGAGTTGCATTTACGCGTGACCCTTCAACTGGTGAGAACAAGTTCTTCGGCGAGTATCTCATGAACGCACAGGGAGAGGATGTCGTCGCAGGTATCCGCACACCGCAGAAGATCGATACGCTCATGAAGGCAAACCCGGATGTATACAGCCAGCTCTGCAAGATCCGCGAGATCCTCGAGAAGCATTATCATGATATGCAGGACATCGAGTTCACGATCCAGGAGGGCAAGCTGTACATGCTCCAGACCAGGAACGGAAAGAGAACAATCTTCGCATGGCTCAGAAGCCAGGTTGAGATGGTCGAGGAAGGCCTTATCGACAAGAAGACAGCTGTCTCCCGTGTTCCGGCTTCAGAGTTCAACAAGCTCTTCGCACCTATCCTTGATAACACATACATCCGTGATCTCGGACTCAAGGAAGCTACACATGGTCTCAATGCATCACCGGGAGGAGCATGCGGCCAGATCTACTTCACGGCTTCCGAGGCAGAGGAAGCTGCAGCGATGGGCAAGGATGTCCTTCTTGTCCGCACGGAGACATCTCCTGAGGATATCGGAGGCATGGCTGTTTCAAAGGGTATCGTAACCTGCCGCGGTGGTATGACAAGCCATGCAGCTGTTGTTGCAAGAGGTATGGGATGCCCATGTGTTTCCGGCTGTGGTGAGATCCATGTCGATGAGATCAAGAAGACTCTTGAGATCAATGGACAGGTCCTCTCAGAGGGTGACTACATGTCAATTGATGGATTCACAGGTGCTGTCTATGCTCAGAAGATTCCTGTAAAGCCATCCGAGATCATGCAGGTTCTTGACGGAACAATGCAGGAGAGCGAGTCAACGCTTTACCAGAACTATAGCAAGTTCATGGGTTACGTGAGCGAACTTAAGACAATGGCTGTCCGCACAAATGCTGATACACCAGCAGATGCTCATCACGCTGTCCAGCTTGGTGCTGAAGGCGTCGGTCTCTGCCGCACAGAGCATATGTTCTTCGGTGGAAAGAGAATCATCTCCATGAGGAAGATGATCCTTGCTGATACTTATGGTGAGCGCCAGATTGCTCTTTCTGAGCTCCTGCCTATGCAGAGGGAGGATTTCATCGGAATCTTCCGTGAGCTCAAGGGCCTTCCTGTTACTATCCGTCTTCTTGACCCGCCTCTCCATGAGTTCCTTCCGAACGACCATACATCACGCCATGAGATGGCTCTCCAGCTCGGAACAACAGTCGAGGCAATCTCCAAGAAGATCAATGCTCTTCAGGAGTTCAACCCGATGCTCGGTTTCCGTGGCTGCCGTCTCGCCATTGTCTATCCAGAGATTCTGGAGATGCAGGTGAGGGCAATCATCGAGGCTGCTATCACTGTGAAGAGGCAGGGTGTTGAGGTTCATCCGGAAATCATGATTCCGCTTGTGGGCATCTACAAGGAATTCGATTTCTGCAAGAGACATGCTGAGGCTGTCATCGAGAAGGTTTTTGATGAGCAGGGTCTCAAGATCGAGTACAAGCTTGGTACGATGGTCGAAGTCCCGAGAGCTGCGATCACAGCAGATGAGATTGCTAAGAGCGCTGAGTTCTTCTCCTTCGGAACGAATGACCTTACTCAGATGACATGCGGCTTCTCACGCGATGACGCTGCTTCGTTCCTCTCTCACTACGTCAATGATCCTGACAAGCAGTTCTATCCGTATGATCCGTTCCAGACCATTGATTTCGATGGTGTCGGAAAGCTCATCAAGATGGCTGTTGGTCTTGGCCGTGGCGTAAGACCGGGCATGAAGATGGGTATCTGCGGTGAGCATGGTGGCGATCCGAAGTCCATCGCATTCTGCCAGTCAGTAGGACTCAATTATGTTTCCTGCTCTCCGTTCAGAGTACCTATTGCAAGACTTGCTGCCGCACAGGCTGCTATCGCTCAGGGTGCTGCAAAAGAGTGAGAATAGCTTAAGCAAGCTACCCGCTTATAAGGAAGGGATCATTCATGGGAGACATGGATGATCCCTTTTTATTCATTTGAAAAAACCCGAAATGGATTTCACTTTGTCTTTTTTCTCACCGCTAACATTTCTGCGAGAATTCTCTTTGCAGTTTCTTCGTCGCTATGGGAAAAACAGCAGAGCACTGTATCAAGATTTTCATTTTTCAGCATTTCCTCCAGCGCTATTCGTATGGCAGCTTCCTTCGGATAACCGTAGACTCCTGCACTGATGAGAGGGAATGCGATACTTCTGAGGCCGTGTTCTTCAGCTATTTCCAGAGATCTCCTGTAACAGCTCCGGAGAAGATCTTCCTCTCCGCGCGTTCCTCCATGCCATACTGGACCGACAGTATGGATAACATATCTAGCTGGCAGGTTGTATCCCTTCGTGATTTTTGCATCCCCTGTGCAGCAGCCCCCTAAAGTCCGGCATTCCTCCAGCAGCTCCGGACCGGCCGCTCTGTGTATTGCCCCATCAACGCCACCGCCACCAAGAAGGCTGGGATTTGCCGCGTTGACGATAGCATCTGTACTGAGTACCGTGATGTCGCTTTGTATGATACGAACCATAATCTCCTCCATGGTATTATAATGCACATAATGCGTCTGATTCTTTTTCTTATGCTGATTGTTTGCTGTTCTTCGTGTTCTGACAATTCTCAGAATTATGTTTCATCGCCCGTGAATGTCGACATTAGCGTTGTATTGCCTGCCGGGGGTGGTGATGGGACTGTGATTTCAAGTCCAATTGAGGTAAATGGAAGAAATCAGGAGATCCTGATTTCGGGACTGGATAGCGGCAGGCTGTATATTGTTTACGCAGCTTCTCCGTCCGAGAAAGCAGAGTCACGGAAAGAAGGGGGATTCATCCATCTCCTTGATGATGGCGTATATTCTCTTATACTTCCAGAGGGTAAATCCGATGTCGCTTTCACCGCTTCTGAAATAGGGCTGGATGATGGTGGTGTTTTCCGCATCGGAAATGTCTCATCTCCTGAAATCACATTCCGGGATGCTGAGAATGGGATGGTAATCGGTCAGGGGATAGATGCTCCCTTGCTGATTATTCGCTCGTAAAAGCACCAGTGCTCACAGGATGAGCACCGATGCCAATATGCACTTCAGCACCACTTCTTGGG
>CASFLH010000093.1 GCA_949295505.1 uncultured Spirochaetales bacterium
AAGCTTCTTCTCACTTACACCCTCATCTTCAGGATATGTAAGCTTGATATTTTCAATGCCTTCAGTTGCGCTAATTCCATCAACATCGAATCCAACGAGGCCGGAAACTGTCTTTCCTTCTGGTCCGACATAGCTGATTCTTGCATATGCTACAGAAGAAGCATCAACTATCTGATCACCTACAAGAACAATCTCATCAATATTGATTTCTACCTTTGCGTCATCAGGTCCAACAATAGCTGTACTTGCAGAAGATTCGGCAAGCGCAACAGTATAGTAATCAGCATTGTTGCTCAGCGGCTTATCAATTATTGGAATATATTTTTCTTTATCAACCACTACAGTGAAATTCGTTGAAGAAATTGCATCCTCAGCTATGTTGATATAAGAAATACCAGCTGGGATTACAAACTCTTCGCTCTCGATAAGCTCGCCATCCTTAACAAGTACTGCCTTATAAGCATGTTCCTTCTCATCAAGAGTTACACCACCTTCTGTTGTGAGAGCTTTCTTTGTTGTAGAGTCAACATACTTATTTGTAACTGTATCTACAAATTCAAGCTCATCAAGAGTTACTGCAAGAGTACCGTTTGTAGTTGTTGTAATAGAAGGTTCAAGTGTTACTTTTCCTCCATACAGTGCAACATCAACATCCTTTCCAAGATTAACAGCAACTTCAAGCTTGTCAATTACAGCATCCTCAAGCTTCACCTGAGCATATGCAGTAAATGTCTCGTACTTTGCCATTACATAGAGTTTAGTTGCAGATGAAAGATCATTCTTACCTTCAAATGCAGATCCAGCTTCATTTGTTGTGTAAACTGCAGTAACTTTTCCATCTTCGAAATCAGCTGCCGGAATCACAACTTCAGTCTTCGCTGTATCATTCATCACAACTGTTATGGATTCAATTGCACTGAGAGCACTAGGAACGGTTGTATACTGCTGCTTTACAAGAGAGAAGCCATCAACAAGCTTTACAGACTTTACAGATGCTACTTCTGGAGCCGGAACTGGAGTTATTGCACCAACACCAGTAACAACAACTGTATTTCCCCTATAAGAAGCCCTTATCTGAATATTTCCGTTCTGAGGAACCGTTGTGAGAACAACACCACTGGCATCTGTAAAAGCGACAGTAAGATCAGATGCAGGAATTCTTGTCTTCTCTCCATCAAATTCAAGAACACCTGAAAGTCCTTCTGTTGAAAGCTGCGGAAGTGTAGCTCCAACGGTATATGATGATTCAAATTCAAACTCATCAGATGCAGTTACAGTCAGTGTTGGCTTTTTAACGTTCAGGCCTGTTTTCAGATATGCAACAAAATCTTCATATTCAGCCTTTACATAGATTGTGCTAGATGTAGTAAGACCACTGAGATCACCCTCAAGATCTTCCAGATATTCGTCAACATATGTAAGCACTACACCTGGATCTGCAACTGGTGCATATGGTTCATCCATGCCAGCGATATCGAATGTGATAGCGAAATCATCATAGCTTGGGTATACATCTTCCATTGCAGGAACGTTGACTTCAATGTCTTCCTGCCCAGCATCCTTCTTAAGAGCAATGTTGATTCCCTCTACTGGTCCCGGAAGCTCTCCTGTTGCCTCGTAAGTGCAATCAAATGTGAAGTCTTCAGAAACAGCCCATACACCTTCACTAAATTCCTTGTTTCCAACAGATGGGATAACCGTGACAGTTGCCTTTACAGATGGGTTAGCTGCTGTCGGCTTGACATCGTTAGCATACTCGACGTCTCCTACAGTAAACTCTGTGCTATCAAGAACCATTGTCTTGCCTTCACCATAGTTTGCTGTGACAGTGAAGTCTGAGTTTGTAAGCTTGTCGCCAAGTACAACAGATGCAGGGCCCTCTACTGTGATGGTGCTGAGATTATAAACCTTCACGCTAGCCTTTGCGTAGACATCCTGGCTCTCATAATTCTTGCCGACGTAAGCGATGACCTCATCACCTGCTTCAACTGTGTTTCCCTCATCCTTATTAAGCATTACGGAAACAGTCTCATCAGCAGCAACGATTCTTCCGTTGTCATATGTGACAGTAACGGAGAACTTGCTTGCATCGAATGCCTGACTGGAAAGGATATCACCAATCTGGTCGATGCGTCCGCTTACTACAAAGCTTGGAAGCGTAGGCGCATTATCGCATCCTACAAACATAGCAAGCGCCATGATTGCAACGATGCACGTCAAAAGAATAGATTTCTTTTTCATCGTATTCTCTCTCCTCCTAGATTTTCTGCATATAGGCTACCCCCCCCCCGGTAGGGTGGGGTGAGGGGAAAGTGTCTTTTTTTGCAGAAAAGTCCGGTCAATCTTGAGAGAACACATAGGCTGTTTATTATTTATATAGCTTAGAAACGTATTGGTAGTGGAATTATTTACAATGTTCTCAACTTAAGAGTAAAGCCTTGCAGCGGATGGAGTTGCAAGGTTTCTACTTTCTCGGATTCTATGTTTAAGCGGCGAATTTTGATTGCATTTTCATATAATTATGATATAATTATTGTGTGTATAAGATACATCAATTCGAATGCCTGCCAGTGGCACCTATCAACGGCCTGTCCTCCCTTATCTGCACCTCCGCAAGGAATCTGATCCACTCTCCGGAGCTATGGGAGAATGCTATCGTCAAGGGACGTGGGAACAATGCCCCGTTCACCAGAAAGGCAAGGAAACTGCCGAAGGAGAAGGTCCTCATCTCCGTCCTGGATATACGGCGCAGCACCTTATCTGTTAGACTTAGCGAGCAGCATGAATGCATGGGAGGCTGCGGCACGCCTCCCAGTGCCCAGGCGTTCAGCAAAGTGAGGATGAGGATGAATGAACAGCCGTTCAGGATGCTATTCAGCAGGATGGTGAGGCTAGAGTATGGATACAGGGACAGGCAGAACTGCTTCGCCCTGGTTGATGGGATGCTCGTGCTTGCGATAGATGGGAGCCTGCTCCAGCTTCCGAACCTGCCGGGATTCAGGGAGGATTACATCGATGTCAACGGTTCGCCATCAGCGCTCATGAGCGTGCTGTATGACACGATGAACAGCAGGATACTGGAGGCTGACCTATCGGATGCAAGGGATGAGAGAGGCGCGGCAATAAGGCTGATCGGGCAGGCATAGGATATAGTCCCGCACATTCCGAAGGTCATCCTGTTCGACAGGGGATATGCATCCTTTGAGCTTGCCAAGTATCTTGAGGATAAAGGATTGAAGTACTGCTTCAGGGTAAAGAGGGGCTTCAGTGCCATAGACAGCATAAGGCCTGGGAAGATCGAGGAGATAAGATTCGGCGAGGTAAATGCGAGGGCGATGAAGTTCGTGCTCCCGTCAGGGGAGATGGAGATGCTGCTGACAAACATCACTGATGAGAAATGGGGAATACAGGATTTCGCTGATCTGTACCACATGCGCTGGGGGGTTGAGGAGGAATACAAGAACCTCAAGCGCAGGCTGCATCTGGAGGCATTCACAGGGAAGACAGAGAATACCGTGAAGCAGGATTTCTGGGCCTCTCTTCTTGCGGATAACATGCTTGGCGTGATCGAGAGCGAAATGAATGATGAGATACAGGAAGCGAGGAAGGGGAAGAAGAACAAGTATGAATACGAGGCGAACAGGAACGCATTGGTAGGGCATTTCCGCTCGTACTACTATAAGATACTCTCCGAGCCGGATCCTGACATGCGGGAGGAGATGATGCGGCATATGATGGATAGGGCAAGGCGGCTGGTCATCCCGATAAAGCCCGGAAGGAACAATCCCAGGACCAGGAGGATAAGCAGCCATCATCATAATTGCAAAACAAATGTTTAGAAGTCATATGTCTTAAGTTGAGAACATTGAATTATTTATAGTATTTCAAATGTGTTTTATATGATATTCATATCATAAACCGATGTTTTTATTTCAGAACCTACAGCTATCATACATTTACTTTCGATTATCATATCGCAACTGAATGCTTTGCACTGCGGTTTTCTTCGTAAGTGAAAGCCGTACGAAGAATGAAAGCTGCGGATATTATGTACACTATATCATGCTCTGCAGATGGCGCTTCTGTTTCGTAGCTTCTGTGCATTTCCTTGATGAAGGCCGTCGCACTGGTTAACATCGCATCAGGAATGCTGACGTTGTCGCTCTCAAGCGTGTTCTCAATGCATTCATCCAGTACTCTTTCATACTTCATATGATCCTTGAGTGAACCGTGGAAAATGGAGGGGTTGTGGGGATAAGTGAAGCTGTCGGCAGCGTAATGCGTTATCTTACCAAGCATGTATGCTGCTGTTATACCATCAGGAGCCAGGCTCATCTCCATATCCTCTATTCTCCTGATGGCTGTGGAGAAATTATGCCCACTCCTCTCATCTCCTGGCTCGACATGGCGGAAATAGGATATGAAGCAGATATCCGGCTGTATGCATCCAAAGAGATATGCTATGGATTCGGGAATCCTCATCGGATGTTTTCCAAGGACACTTAAACCTAGTTTTATGTGGCTTATTAATCTCACAGCCTTATTCGACCACAGGATAATGAAATCTGTTTTGTGTCAATATTAATTCGGCAGGAATTCGTGCGAGGGTAAGCGGCCGCTCTTCACGGCCGCCATTGCGTTCATCTCAGGAAGCCTTTTATGATCTCGTTCTCAGCTTCCTCTTCCGTGAGGCCGAAGGTGCGTAGCTTGAGAAGCTGCTCACCTGCTATCTTGCCGATAGCCGCCTCGTGTATGAGGGACGCGTCTATGCAGTTCGCGTCGAGCTGCGGTGTCGCGCTCACTGTTCCATGCCCTGTGATGATAGCATCACACTCACTGTGGCCGGTGCACCTCGCGTTGCCTTTGATCACGGAATGGTAGGACTGGTGGGACTCATCCTTTGCCACGGAGCGTGACACAAGGTCAACAGAGCTTCCATCACCATTCATGTCAACGGAGAATTCCGTTGTGGCACACTGGTTCTTCTCCGTGAGAAGACGCTCATGGATGATCAGGCTGGAACCTTTCCCGACAACACCACGCGTGACACGGCGGGAATCAGTGACTCCTCCTATCTGAGAGGTCTCCATATCCAGAGAGCTGTCCTCACCAAGCGTGACTTCGGTCACGGGATCTATGGATTTCCTGCCAATTCCCTTTCCAAGCCCGACATGCTTCTCCAGATATTTCACCCTGGACCTGTCTTTTATGAAGAAGCGGTGAATGCCGTTATGCCGCGCGCTTTCTCCATTGTCTGTATGAACACCGCAGCCAGCGATTATCGTCACATCGCAATCGGAGCCGATGAAGAAATCATTGTAGACAAGGTCATCAACACTGCCATGAGTGACACAGGCGGGAATCGCAAGGCTTTCACCTTTCGTTCCGTCATCAATCGTTATATCCAGCCCGGGCTTATCCTTCTTTGGCTCGATATGCACATGCTCGGAGCTCATCCTCGCAATGCTCTTTCCATCCTCGCGTATGGAATAAGCGCCGCAGAATGACCCCTTCCAGTCAGAAACAATCTTCAGGATCTCTTCGGTTGTGCTGTTCATCCTTCCACCCCCTTTACAGTCGGGATCGGACACGCGGGGCAATGGGAGGAGGAAATCAGATGCGGAAGTATCTCTTCACGCTTCCCGTCCTTGCTTACCATGCCGTCCTCAATGACTATGATCCTGTCCGCAACCGAAAGTATTCTTTCCTGATGGGAGATGATGACTTCAGCCCTGTCCGATGATTTCTTGATTTCCTGAAAGGCCTCGATAAGTCCTGAAAAAGACCAGAGATCTATTCCGGCCTCGGGCTCATCGAATATCGTAAGCTTTGCACGCCTCGCAAGGACAGAGGCGATTTCAACACGTTTTATCTCACCTCCGGAGAGGGAAGCGTTCACTTCCCGGTCCTCATAATCCCTTGCGCAGAGACCGACCTTGGAAAGAAGCGCGCATACATCCTTCTCCTGCAGAGTGCCACCTGCTGCGATCTCCAGAAGAGCGCGTACTGTGATACCCTTGAATCTGACAGGCTGCTGGAAGGCGTAGCTGATTCCCCTCCTGGCACGCTCTGTCACATCAAGATCCGTTATATCCTCCCCATCAAGGAAAAGCTTTCCGCTCTGGGGAGTCTCGATGCCTGCCATGATCTTCGCAAGCGTCGTCTTGCCACCTCCGTTTGGCCCTGTGATGACAGTCATGCCCTTTTCCGGAATGGAAAGGGAGACATCTTTGATCACGCTTCGTCCATCAGGGGTGCTCCATGATATATTCCTAAGTTCTAGCATCTGGAACTCCTTGGCTAGAAGATACAAGGAGCAAGACAAAAAGGAAAGATGGCCCAGACTGCGCGAAGGCAGTCCGTCATCTGCTCTGATCTCTGTCCTTTCCCGGCTTTCTGCCTGTCTTCGGGACAGTATGCATCTTGCGGAACTTCAAGGGCGATGACCCGGTAAGATCCTTGAAGACCCGGTCGAATGTCTTCACGCTGCTGAAACCGGAGGCGTCAGCGATGGAGGAAATGCTGTCATTGGTGTTCAGAAGCCGCACTTCAGCCTTCCTGATACGGAAGACAGTGAGGTAATCATAGAATGTCATTCCGGTACAGCTCTTGAAGACGCGGGAGAAATATGTAGGGACATATCCTGAGGCAGCAGCGGCAGCTGGCAGGGATATCGGTTCGGAATAATGCTCCTCAACATATCTGAAGACATTGCCGATGCGCTCTCTGACCTTGGCGGATTCGCTTTTCCTTTCCGGGCCCGATGCCTCTCTGTGCTTTGGATCCGCGGCAAGTGCGACAAGCCGGCACAGCGCGGAACGAACGATGAGCTCATACTCAAAACTTTCCCTGTCAGCTGCAACGAGCTCTCCGAGGATGCTTTGAAGCGCTGCTTTGTCTTCTGCGGACCAGGATGCGCTTGTCCTTGAATTCTCATCAAGTCTTTTTCTGATTCCGCTGACAAGATTCTCGCTTCCGAGGATATCCGGGGAGAAGATGATGGAGGTCAGCAAAGACTTGGAGGGAAGGAAATAATGGCAGTCTCCCGAGTTGATGAAGACAGCTTCGCCGGGATGGATGGTGACGGTCTCGCCATTGAGGAAGAGAGTCGTCTCCCCTTCTTCTGCATAGGCAATCTCAATCTCTTCATGCCAGTGCATCGGGAAAGCTTCGATAGTTTTCTTGTGCAAGAGGACGAAATGAAGCCCTTGCTCAGAAGTGTCAAACAGAAATGGTGTATACATGCTTCTATCCTCTTTCCTGGCTTCGGGCCAGGAAAAAACAATTCAAGACTGAATTTAACAGAAAATCAGACAATGGGCAAAATATTTTTCGATTTTCTCAGCAGACAGAACTGATATGCTTTCCAAGCTGGAATGCAATTGAATCCGCTGCCATCTGATGATCTTCCGCGCTCTTCATGCCGGAGACGGTGACAGAACCGATTGTGACGCCGGAGGAAAGTACAATGGGAAATGACCCTCCTTCCTCGGTGTAATCCATCTCACTGAGACCACGTTCTGAAAGCTTCCGGCCCATGGCCTTGTTTATCATGCCATCGCGCATAGAGCTTCTGCCTGACATCTCGGCGGTATTGGCCTTTCGCCTCGCCCACAGTATGTTGTTACGCGTTGTGCCATCCATGGCAGATGCATAGACAACATCACCTGAGACTCTGATCATCACATATACAGATCCACCCCGCTCGGCGGCAAGGGAAAGTATGCGCTCCCCGATCTGGTGAAGAGATGCAAATGACACGCTCTCAAAGCGAAGAGCCTTTTCCTGCTCTTCCAGTATCTCAAGAATCCGTTCGTCCATCAGATGCGGTAAATGCGCTCAGGAGAATCGGCATCCTGGCGGAAGAAGACTGCTGTAAAACCTGTGATGGCTACAAGCGTGGAACCGGTCTCACTCTCAAGAGAGGCGGAGATTTCCTTCACCTCATCCTTTGAGGCAGTGAATCTCACCTTCACAAGCTCGTGTGCAGTAAGGGCCGAATCAAGCGCAGCGGCGACACCTGGGGTGAAACCATCTTTTCCAACATATACAACGGGATCAAGCTGCTGTGCCTGCGAACGCAGGAAAGCTCTCTGATAACTCTTAAGTTCCATAACAAACGAAAGATAAAGCCTGAGCGGCATATTTGCAACCCTTGGGAACAAAATAGCCGCTCCGCTTTTCAGTCCTTATCGTCGTACATCGCCCTGACCTCGAAGCGTTTGATCTTCTTGGTGCTGGTCATGGGCATCGGAGAATCAACAACAGTGACCTTCGTGATCTTCTTATAGCTCTGAAGCTCCCTGTTGACCTCTTCAACGATCTCGCTCATATGCTTAGCGATGACGGAACTGTCTCCATTGGCGGACTTTGAATACTTCTCTGCCGGATAGATAAGCACTCTGATGCCCTCGCTCTTCATGGCTTTATCAACAAGGTATCCGATGACACAGACCTGGTCGATATCATCATAAAGCTGGAAGTGGTCCTCAATCTCCTCAGGGAAGACATTCTTGCCGCCTTCGGTGACAATGACGCTCTTTTTTCTGCCGGTAAGATAGAGATAGCCGTTATCATCCTGATGCCCAACGTCCCCTGTATTGAGCCAGCCATCTTCAGAAAGGACCTCCTCCGTAGCTTCAGGGTTGTTGTAATAGCCCTGCATGACCATGGAGCCCTTGATGAAGATGGTGCCGTTCCCATCACTGTCGGGATCCTCTATTCTCACCTCGCAGCCAGGGATTTTCTTTCCTACCGATGTCTCAATGTAGGCATCTGTCGGGTTGAGGTGCGTGATCGGGGATGTCTCTGTCAGGCCGTAGCCCTGAACAAAATCGATGCCGAGCTCGTTGAACATCTTGAAAGTGGAAGCCGGAAGCGGGCCACCGCCGCAGATGCAGATCCTGTTCTCCTCAAGCGAGAGATTCTTGAGAAGGAAACCGAACATCTTCTTGCCGATATTGACCCCTGTGACTTTCTTGATGGCACCGGAAACTCCCATCATAGCCCTTATGATCCCATAAACGACAGCACCCTTCTTCCTGACGCCAGCCATCAGGGCGGCTATCATCTTATTGAAGAGCATCGGGACGGCAAGGAACATCGTCACATGTCCTTCCTTGAGCTCTTTCAGTATCTGGGATACCACCAGCTTCTTGCCGAAGACAGTGGCGGCTCCGACAGAGAAAGACTCAAAGAATACCGCAAGCATCGTGTAGGCATGATGAATAGGAAGAATCGCATAGAAGACATCTGTGGAATAGATGTTCATATTCCCCTGCGCAAGGTAGCAGTCTGAGACGAGGTTCTCATGCGAGAGCATGACGCCTTTAGGCGTTCCTGTCGTGCCCGATGTGAAGAGTATGGCGGCTGTCTCCTTGATGTCAGCATCCTCGCACTCCGCCTCAGGTCCATTCATATCGAGGACGAACACGTACTCGTCAGATGGTTCAAGTGAATACTTGGCTGTCAGTCCGGCTTTTCCATCCGCATCAATGCGGTCTATGCGCTCCTTGTCGATGAAGAGCCTTGAGACACCTCCGAATGAGATGAGGTGCTCCATCTCCTGGTCCTTGAGAGAGTAATCAAGCGGGACCACGATGGCTCCTGCGTAGATGACTCCCAGATAGGCAATCGCCCATTCGGGGCTGTTCTTGCCGGAGACTCCGATCTTGTCCCCTTTCTTCACACCCTGTGAAATAAGGTAATAAGAGACTTCCTTTATCTTCTTCTCGGCTTCGCGGTATGTGAACTTCTCCTCCTTGGGAGAGAAGACATGGAAGCAGAGATTATCCGGGTAACGGAGGCATGAGATATGGAACATCGTCTTGATGTTCGGCCATGGTCCCTCGAATTCCTTTCCACGGAACTCATCGAGGAACTTCCACGGCTGTGTTTCCTTGAATTTCATACGTTTTTCCCCTTACTGTCAAATTACAACAGATAAGATTTTATCCTGTCGTCATTTTAAGTCAAACAGTAATATGCCATCCAGCATAGTGAATTCTCACTAAAGATGCGAAAAGCCCGTCCGGAGACGGGCAGATCGCACTCTATCATACCGCGGGGAAGCGTACGGTGATCACGGTACCTTCGCCGAGTTTTGAAGAGAGGGAAATCGAAGCATGCAGCGAAAGCGCGCTGTGTCGGACGATGGAAAGACCGAGTCCGGTCCCGCCGGAAGCCCTTGAACGCGATTTATCAACCCTGTAGAAACGCTCAAAAACACGGTCCTTGTCCTCATCAGGAATTCCTATTCCGGTATCGCTCACAGTCAGGACGACGGAATCTCCATCACGGGACACCGTGATATCAGCCCGTCCTCCCTTGCGGTTGTACTTGATGGCATTGTCCGCAAGATTCGAGATCATCTCATCAAGGAGGACCTCCGAACCGTTGATGAATCCCGGATTCTCCTCATGCAGGCTGAGGTTGACTGAGAAGCTCTCCGCCCTCCTGCCGAGTCTGGAAACAACGTCACGGGCTATCTCCGAGACAGAGACGCGCTGCAGCGCCTCTTCATCGTCTCCCTCATCGAGCTTGGAAAGTCTGATGATATCGTGCACAAGAGCAATCAGGCGCTGGCTCTCCTCGTAGATATCACGGCCGAAATCCCTGACGGCCTCTTCGGGAACCCCGCCGTTCTTCAGCAGCTCCGCGAAACCAGATATCGATGTCAGCGGCGTCTTAAGCTCATGGCTTACGTTGGCAGTGAATTCCCTTCTGAGCTTCTCACGCCCCGCTTTCTCAGTAATATCCATGATTATGATGACAGCACCGGTGACATCATCATGCTCAAGAACGGGGGACGCGATGATCTGAAGCGTCCGGGTCTTGTTATCGATGATGGTCTCAGCTCTCTTGCCTGAAAGGGAATCCGAGACAGCGGAGGAGAACAGGTCAGAACGGTTGATCGCCAGAACCGAATCTCCAGGCTCTGCTTCCTCGGAATCGAAGAGCATGAATGCGGCCCTGTTCACGGAAAGAATTCTCATCTCCTTGTCGATGACGGCAAGGCCTTCCGACATATTCCCCGTGATAATCGCGAACTCCCTGCTCCGTCTCTGAGCCTCCTCAATCTGCTCACGGATCGTGGCCTGCTGCTTTGCTATGCGGTAAAGAAGCGGTGAAAGCTCCTCATACTCTTCCGTCGTCTCTGGGTTCTCAAGATCGATTGAGTTGATCGGATCTGTGATTCTCCGGGCAACACGCATCGAGAACCAAGCGAAGAAAATCACAAGGAAAACGAGTATCGCTGCCATCGGAAGCATCATGTCTATGATGAACGAAAAGAGCGTGTCCGCCGGCACGGCAAGGCGGAGTATGCGGCCATCGGGAAGACGGACAGCTGCATAGTGCAGGTTCTCAAGGAGCGTGTGGCTCTCTCTTGTGTCCTCTCCAAAGCCATAGATGAGGGCCGCCTGCACTTCCGGACGCTCAAGATGGTTCTCCATCGTGTCAGGATCTGCCTCGCTCTCAAAAAGCACCGAGCCGTCCTGGGAGATTATCGTGACCCTGTGCCCCGGTATCGAGATAGCGGAGATATCAACGCTGCCATCGGAAGCAGCCGCTGCGAGAAAGCGCAGTTCCGTGGAAAGGTCATCTTCAATCCTGCTTTCATATGTCGTGTAGAAGACGGAAATGGAAGCGCCGAGCACAAGCACAAGCGTCAGCAGGATCGAAAGGAATACTGCATGGAATATCTTCTTATTCATCGTGACCTCTGAATCTGTATCCGACGCCCTTAACAGTCTCGATACGCTGTCCCTCATCACCGAGCTTCTCGCGCAGATGCCTGATATGGACATCGACCGTCCTGTTCTCACCATCGAATGAGTATCCCCAGACTGTATTGAGAATGCTGTCCCTGTCGAGGACTATTCCCTCATTCTCCATAAGATACAGGAGAAGATTGAACTCCTTGAGAGTGAGTTCAGCCTTGTTCCCATTGACTCTCACCATGTGGGAAGAGGGGGAGATTGAAATACCTCCCCACACAATATCATCGTGCTGTTTCTGCCTCTCGCTGCGGCGGAGCACCGCCCTGATACGGGAAAGGAGCTCCATCATTCCGAACGGCTTGGCGATGTAATCATCAGCACCGCTGTCAAGGCCAAGGACCTTGTCATATTCAGTACCCTTGGCCGTCAGCATGATGACAGGTATATCCCTGAGAGCTGAATCATTGCGGATATCCGCAAGAATCTCCAGCCCCGATTTTCCCGGCAGCATGATGTCCAGAAGGAAAAGCTCAGGTCTTAAACCACCTGCGTTCTCCCTCATCTCCTCCCCTGACTCGAATGACTGGACCTCATAGCCGGCGCCTTTAAGGGCGTAGCTCACGAGCTTTCTGATCGAAGGGTCATCTTCAATGAGAACAATCATCTCAGTCAACCTTTACCGGGTTGTTGATCCAGTCCCCGGAGACATCGAGCGAATTGAGTACCCAGCGGGCAAGCGAAGCCGCATGATCACCCATGCGCTCAAGGTATTTTGCTATCATCAGGAGATCCGGTGCCTCCTGGGCATCCTTATCCCCTTCCCTGATCATCTCAGTAACCATCTGCTTGGCATCGACGAATGCCTTGTCCGCGGCATCATCTTCAGCGATGACGGAAGCGGCCTTTGAGGCATCCGAGTGGACAAAAGCATCGATTGCGCCAGTGACCATTCCGATGACAGTCCCTATCATCCTGTCCAGTCCTATGCGGACTGTAAGATCCTCAGAAGAGATGAATGGCAGTATCTCCGCGATATCCACCGCGTTATCCCCGATGCGCTCGATATCATAAATCATCTTCATCGCTGATGAAATCGTCCTCAGATCCTTCGCGACAGGCTGCCTCCTGAGAAGCAGACGCAGGCACAATGCCTCAATCTCCCTGTCCTTCTCATCGATTTCATGGGAGATATCCGCAATGGCGGAGAGACGTTCACGGCCCTTCCCTGAGAGAGCCTCCTGCAGGGCCGTAAGCGTATCCTCCGTAAGGGACCCCATCTTTATCATGCTGACATAAAGTGTCTCAAGCTCGCTATCAAATCTTGTTCTCATATCAACCGAACCTTCCTGTAACGTAATCCTCCGTTCTGGAGTCCGACGGATTGGAGAAGATCTTCTCCGTATCGTCGTATTCTATAACTTCTCCCAGCAGGAAGAAAGCTGTCTTGTGCGCGATTCTCAGCGCCTGCTGCATGTTATGCGTCACGATAATGATCGTATATCTGTCGCAGAGGCTCATCGCAAGTTCCTCGACCTTGGCAGTCGAGATCGGGTCAAGAGCTGATGTAGGCTCATCCATCAGGAGGACTTTCGGCTGCACCGCCAGGGCGCGCGCAATGCAGAGCCTCTGCTGCTGACCGCCGGAAAGGCCAAGCGCGCTCTTTTTCAGCCTGTCCTTCACCTCATCGAAGAGAGCGGCATCAACAAGCGCCTTCTCCACAATCTCATCAAGCTTGACCTTGCTTCTGATCCCATGCGTGCGCGGGCCGTATGCGATGTTGTCATAAATGCTCATCATGAATGGATTTGGCTTCTGGAAGACCATTCCCACCTCATATCTGAGGCCATTGACGTCGACCTTGGGCGAGAATATGTTCTCACCATTGTAAAGCACCTCTCCCTCGATACGCACGCCGGGAACAAGATCATTCATCCTGTTGAGAGTGCGCAGGAATGTGGACTTGCCGCATCCCGATGGCCCGATCAAAGCCGTGATGCTCTTCTCTTCCATGCTGAGGTTTATCTTCTTCAGGGCCTGCATATTCCCATACCAGAGATCCAGGTCCTTTGTCTCTATTATCGTCACTGTCCGTTTCTCCTCTCCATCAGCTTGCCCATATATGTCGTGACAAGGTTGATGATAACCGTCAGCACCATCAGGATGGCGGCGATTGCGAATGCGATATCAAACTCGCCTCTCTCGCTCGCGTAGACATAGAGCGCGACCGTGAGCGTCGCTCCGGCGCTGCCCATACCTTTCAGATAGCCATTGACGTTGTGCGCGAATCCTGCCGTGAACAGGAGCGCGGCCGATTCACTGAGTATTCTTCCTATCGCCAGGATGCACCCGGTGATGATTCCATTGATACAGGTCGGGAGGACTACAGTCCTGATGACCCTCCACTTGCCTGCCCCAAGCGCGAACGCGCCTTCCCTGTAGCTTTCCGGAACTGTCTTGAGGCTTTCCTGAGTCGTCCTCATGATGGTAGGAAGATTCATGATAACGAGTGTCAGGGAACCTGCCATGAGCGATGTTCCCAGAGAGCAGAACTGCACGAAGACAAGCATGCCGACAAGGCCATAGATGATGGACGGGATGCCTGAAAGCGTCTCCGCAGCGAATTCGATGATCTCAACAACTTTCCTGTTCGTCGCGTATTCATTGAGGTAGATAGCAGCGCCGACACCGATCGGGAGCACGACGATGAGCGTCGTGATGACGATATAAAGCGTGTTGAGGATGTCCGGGAGGATACCGATTGTATGACGGAGCATGCTGGGCTTGGTAAGAAGAAGCTCTCCCGTTATATGAGGAACTCCGCGGAAAAGCACATAGAGAAGCATGAATGCCGTCAGCGCGGTGACAATGACAAGGGAAACGATGCAGAGCCCCTTCAGCAGGGCGCACCATGCGCGTCTCTTTTCTGATATTCTCTCTATCATTTCCTTTCTCCCCCTGTCTTAAGCATGTTGAGGATTGCGTTGATGATCATGATGAAAAGGAACAGAACAAGCGCGATTGAGAAAAGCGCCTCTCTCTGCAAGCCTGAAGAATATGACATCTCCGAAGCGACAGCCGTGGTAAGGAACCTTACCGACTTGAAAACAGAAGGCATGTTCGCAACGTTACCGGCCACCATCATTATGGCCATAGCCTCTCCGATAGCCCTTCCGATACCAAGAACGATAGCGGTGAAGATACCGCTTTTCGCCGCTGGCACGGTCACGCGGAAATAAGTCTCCGTGCTGGTTGCGCCAAGAGCGAGGGATGCCTCCTCATACTCCCTGGGAACAGCCTGGATCGCGGAAAGGGAAACGTTTATGACCGACGGGAGAATCATCACAGCAAGCACGATGATCGCTGCAAAGAGCGTAGCCCCGTCAGGTACGCCGAATATGATCCTGATGCCCGGGACGAGAATCGTCATGCCGACAAGACCATAGACAACGGATGGAATGCCAGCAAGGACACCGATACAGAGTTCCATTGCCTCTCTTACCTTCTTCGGCGCCATCTTCGCAAGGAATACGGCCGCGAAGAAGCCGATGGGGACACCTATGATGATCGCACCGGCGGTACCATAGACAGATGTGAGTATGAATGGAAGGATTCCGAACTCCGGTTCTGAAGCCGTAGAGGCCCAACGGGTTCCGAAAAGGAACTCAATGGGCCCTATCTTGAAGATGGCCGGCAGGCCTGACACCACGAGATAGACCGTGATGACGAGGACCGAGCCGACCGCTACAAGTCCGAGGACCAGGAACACGAAGTGAATCAGATCCTCCATCAGCCTCCGGGGATTATCCTTATACCCCTTCTGGTCGATGAATGCCTTGAGATTCATTTCCTGCTGTCCTCTGGAATCACTCAGCTACAGGAACAGCGCCAGCTCCTGCGATGATGGATGCTGCGTCTGCGCTTGTGCAGTAGTCAAAGAATGCCTGGGCTGCGTCTGAAAGCGGAGTCTCTGCAAGTGTTGCAAAGACAAATGGTCTCTGGATCTTGTACTCACCGCTCTTCACAGTCTCCTCGGAAGGAGCGACACCCTCAACTGTGAGTGTCTTCACTGACTCAAGGTTGCTTGCGAGGGAAGCGTATCCGATGGCACCAGGATTCTGGGAGACAGCCGTGATGACAGCACCAGTGGAAGTAAGCTCCTGGCTGTACTTGCATGCGTCTTCAGTGCCTGTGATGGACTCGAAACCATCTCTTGTGCCTGAACCGGCCTCACGACCTACAGGAACGACAGGTGCATCCGCTCCGCCAACTTCGCTCCAGTTAGTGATCTCGCCCGTGTACATCTTTGCGATCTGATCGATTGTGAGATCGCTTACAG
>CASFLH010000094.1 GCA_949295505.1 uncultured Spirochaetales bacterium
CTTCGATTTTTCCCTTGCAGTCAGGTATGCGCTCTCCGGAAATGTACTGGAGGAGACCGTTACGGTATGCAATGAGGGAGATGACGTGATGATATACGGCATAGGCTGGCACCCGGGGTTCAACGTTGCTGGATGCTTTGATTCGGCGCGCATTTCCTTCCCGGAGGCCGGAGACGTGAAAAGACGCGTGTTCTCTCCTGCGGCGCTTGATGCCGGCGCCGACGTGCCATTCGCGCTTGAAGAAGGAAATGTTCATCTGCGTCATGATCTTTTCGATGATGATGCGGTTGTCCTTTCCGAAACCGGAGGCCGTGCGGTGCTGACATGCGCTGATGGGTGCCGCGTTGAGCTCAGATACTCCACTCCGTATCTCGGGCTTTGGCATACAACAGGAAAGGAAGCGCCGTTTGTATGCATCGAGCCGTGGGAGACGCTGCCTGGACGTGACGGTGAGCGGGAGGACATTTCACGGCGTGATGATCTGCTGCGCCTCGGCGCCGGGGAATGCCGCTCTCATTCTGTGTCATTTGTTTTCTGAAGATGAAAAAGGAGCTGTTAAGAAAGTGAAGGCTTTCAAGACAGCTCCTTTCATTTTCACGATACAAGATAGCGAAGAAGGATAAATCCTTACAATAAAAGCACCCATTGGGAATCGAACCCTCTGAGTGCCGTGGTAGAATGATGTTTGAGGACACATCTACCATGAAAGAGTTTAGCACGAAACAGGGGTTTCTGTTCTATTCCTTCCCCCTATGCGAGGAGGAGAAGGCAAAAATCGATGGGCTCCTGTCACTTCTGGATCAATCTGGCATAGAGGAACTCATAAGGGAGAAAGCCCGCAGAGGAAAAGGAGGGAGACCTCCATACGATCCATACAAGATGTTTGCAGCGGTGCTGCTTGGCTTTGCATTGGGATCATCAAGCCTGCGTGAAATAGAGTCGTCATGCCGCAATGACCTGAGATTCATCTATGTGATGGAAGGGGCATGCCCGACATATGCTACGGTCTCTACATTCATCAATGAGGTCATCCTGCCGCAAAGAGCGGAACTGTTCAGACGGATAACGGGAGCAATATTCAGGCTCTGCGGCCTAGGTATGGAGACATGCTATATAGACGGCACGAAGTTCGAGGCGGATGCGAACAGGTACAAGTTCGTATGGAAGCCGACGCGGTGGCATGAGAGGCTGGACGGGAAGGCAAGGAACCTGCTTATTCTGATGGGGCTCGGAGGCGACCTGCCGTCTGAAGGCCTGCTGCCATCATCGCTCGTTGCCAGGAAGATAGAGAAAGTCGCTGGACTCGCTGGCGGAGGGGAAGAATGGGCCGGCATGCTCGACAGTCTTACTGGCTACCTGCTGAAGATCCTGGAGTATGAGGAGAAGGAAAGAATCTGCGGACCATTCAGGAATTCATACTACAAGACAGACCATGACGCCACGGCTATGTGCCTGAAGCAGGACTACTACAGCGGGCTCGGCTCAAGCATGCATGCCGCATACTCTGTACAGCTCATGACAAGCCATAGCTTCATCGTGTCGTATCTTGTCTCGCAGGACCGATCCGACATGTATGTGTTTGCAAAGACAGCAGATGCCTTCCACGCGATGTACGGCATGTACCCGGAGCGGATCTGCGCGGATTCAGGATATGGATGCACCGAGAACTGGAGATACTGCCATGACCACGGCATAAAGGGCTTCATCAAATACAATTCCTGGGCCGCAGAGAGAAGCGGGCACAGTCCCGCAGTCTATGAGCTTGAGGACGATGATACGATAACATGCCTAGGAGGGAGGAAGGGATGCATCACTCAGATACCTAACCGCCATCCAAAGAGGAAGGGCGCTGTCTTCTACCGCGTGGATGGATGCCCGGGCTGTGCCTTCATGCCTTATTGCAGGAGGTTCATGGATGAGCGTACAGGATCCTTCAAGATCTTCGAGGTCGCCCCTGAGTACCAGAGATACAAGCAGGAAGCGAGAGATATGCTCCTTTCCGTCGAAGGCATAGAGATGCGGGTCAACAGGAGCATACAGGCGGAAGGCTCATTCGGCGGGCTGAAGCAGGACATGGCTTACACAAGGCTCAGGAGGACTTCACTTGAGAAAGCATCGCTCGAGATCATGCTTACATGCTTGGGTTTCAACATCAGGAAGTACATGAGATTCATTCTAAAGCAGACCAGCTTCAAGGAATGGAAGGTCCCAGAAGGGACAAAGCCCGAGACTTTCAAGAAGCCTTCTGCAAAGCGGCTTGCAAACAGGGTTGCCAAGGCTAGGCAGAAGCCAAAGAACGAACAGGTCAGAGATTCTTACAAGTATAAGAAAACACAAAAAGAGGCTGCTCAGAAAGCCTAGACTTTCTTAACAGCCCCTATTTTATAAATATTTCGAAATATAGTAAGAAAATAGATAATAGATAGATTTTTGGGGAAAAGTTCTACTCAAAATAGTATGGAATTGCGTGTAGTAGCAGCCTGATCAACAAGTCAGACATTATAGATATCTTTTCCATTGATAAGAATCACATCATTCAGCTTGCAGGCGAAGCCTGATGAGGATATGAATCCTATATTTCTTGCTTTGAAAGATGGGATAGCTTTAATTTTCTCAATTTCTTCCTCCATCAGAGA
>CASFLH010000095.1 GCA_949295505.1 uncultured Spirochaetales bacterium
ATCGACGATGCGATGACGGTACTCAAACACCGCTTTCCTGAACTTCTCTACGGAAAGCAGCAGCCGGTAGTACTCCTTATCCTTGGAAACCATAGCCGTCAGAGCCTCAAAGAGCATACGGGGATTGGCCAGCACGATATCCGGTGTCAGACCTTTGAAAGCCTCGTTCAGTTCCGCCTCCGAGAGGCTCCTGATAGAGGCAAGAACCTCGTCTATATCCTTGAAATGGGCATAGAATGTTCCTCTGTTTATATCCGCGGTCCTTACAATGTCAGTAATCGTGATCTTCTCAAAAGGCTTCTCGCGCATCATGATGATGAGCGCTTCACGAATGAGGCGCTTGGATCTCAGCGAGCTTCGGTATTCAGCCTTCGTTCGTTTCTTTTCCTCCATTCTCTGCCTCCCCTGTTGTTTCTTTTATTTTAGTATGGATTGTTACAGAATGAAAGAAAATTGTTAATCGTGATGAAATCTGTATAGGAAATTACCGGCTTCCAGAGGAAAACCCAGGCTCAAGAAGGCGTCTCACATATTCAATCCCCGCTTTCAGCCCGTCGTCATCGACAGATGGCGCAATCCAGTCTGCGACCGCCTTGAGATCCGCAGAAGCATTACCCATTGCAATGCCAAGCGCCGCACGCTCAATCATCTCAATATCATTCGCGCCATCACCAAAGGCCGCAATTCGCATAGGATCGTCGCCGTAATGTGCGGTAATGCAGTCAATGCCGGTAGCTTTCGTGATACCCGCCATGACGATTTCTCCCATCATGTCCTGGGGAAGGCCTTCTGTGTTGCCGACAACCGAGAAGTTCCCGGCAAGGTCCTTCCTGATGGCTTCCTGATCGGCATGATCCGTCACATACAGAAGCTTTATCACGGGAGAATCTGCGGGGATGCTGTCAGAGATGATGATGGATGAAAGCTCAACCTCAGTCCCGACATAACGCAGCATCGCGCTTCTCCAGAAATCAAAGGATTCCTGACTGACATACGTGCCTTCCGCAGTCTGGACAAGCACATGAAAACCCCGTCTCCGGCAATATGACAGAAGGAATGATTTCTCATCATCAGTCATGGCCTTGCGGAAGATATGCTTGCCATCTGCCACGATATCAGCACCTGCGGAATAGACACCGCCATCGAAGCCTATGGACATTATGGATTCCTGCACTTCCACCTCACTGCGCCCGGTTGCGAGAAAGACCTTGTTCCCCGCAGCCCTTGCTTCTCTGATAGCCTGGACAGCGCTTCGGGGAACGGGACGGCCGAAAGGCAGGATCGTGCCATCTATGTCGAAGAAGAAATCTATCATTTCTCCTCACCGACGAACTGGAAACCGGCCTCGGATAGCTTGCTTTTTATCTCATGGATGTGGTCAAAGTCCCTTGTCTCCATCGATACGCGGAGCGTGCAGTTATTGAGGTATTTCTCATTTCCTGTCTTGTCATGGTGAACGCCAACAACATTCGCTCCCGATGCCGCGATAATCGAAGAGACTTCAACAAGCTGCCCGGGCTTGTCGATGAGCTCCACCGTGATATCCGCAAGGCGTCCTTCCTTTATGAGCGCTCTGTTGATGACTCTTGAAAGGATGGTGACATCGATGTTTCCTCCGGACACGAGGCATACAGTCCTGCCTTTTGAAGGCACCTTCCCGAAAAGGGCTGCGGCAACGGACACGGCACCCGCACCTTCCGACACAAGCTTCTGCTTCTCCATCAGATCGAGAATCGCTACAGCCGTCTCATCATCAGACACGGTCACGACGTCATCGACATACTTCTCACAAAGAGAATATGTGAGATCTCCAGGGCACTTGACGGCAATACCGTCGGATATCGTGGACACAGATGCCAGAGATTCCACTTTATGGTCATGAAGCGAGTCAACCATTGACGGAGCTCCGGATGACTGCACTCCATAGATCTTTACGCTGGGCTTCAGCATCTTGACCGTAAATGCAACTCCCGCGATAAGACCACCACCGCCAACAGGTACGATTATTGAATCAACATCCGGCAGCTGCTGCAGGATCTCAAGCCCGATTGTCCCCTGTCCGGCAATGACATCCGGGTCATTGAAGGGATGAATCATCGTTCTCCCGGTTTCTTCCATGATCTCCAGCGCGCGGCTATAAGCGTCATCGTAAACACCCTTCACGAGCTCAACCCTCGCGCCATATGCGCGGGTTGCCTCCACCTTTGATATAGGAGCGCCTTCCGGGATGCATATGACGGCGTCAATGCCCTGCCTTGCCGCAGCAAGCGCCACACCCTGCGCGTGATTGCCTGCGGAGCATGCGATAACACCTCGCTTCTTCTGCTCATCTGAAAGACGTGAAATCTTATAATAGGCACCACGGACCTTGAATGATCCTGTAGTCTGCAGGTTCTCGGTCTTGAGGAATACCTCCTGCGTGGGAAACATACGCGGCGCACGGATAAGATCCGTCACCCTGGCTGCATCCTTGAGAACGAAGGATGCCTGATAGACTGTATCTAAGGTCAGCATGCATCAATAATACGTATTCACGCATTCCCTGTCACGATAGCGGATGAAGATTGTACAGAGAATGCAGAATCAGGGAAAACTCCTGAAAGAAGCCATTTTTGATGGCTTTATAACCAATCCAAGGGTATAATCTTAAACAAAAAGGGGTGGAATATGACAAGAAAAGGAGTTGCGGGCTCTTGCAGCATGGCAAGAGCATATGCTTCCGCTAAAACAGCGACAAAACGATCTGATGAGACAAAGAGGAAGCTGTCCTCGGCTTTCAAGAAACTATTGATCGCATCTGCATACGAGCCGATCGATGTTTCCGCAATCACAAGGGAATCCGGTATCAGCCGGAAAAGCTTCTATTATCATTTCTCATGCAAAGATGACCTTGTGGCGTACATCCTCGAGTCAGACATGAGGCGCATAGAAGAGAGAGTCAGCACGACACTGAAAGGATGGGAAGCGCTCCTGACGCTATGCAGGCTGCTCTACATCGAGCATCGCTTTTACAGAGCCATCACAAACCCTGAGAACCAGATTGGCATCTACATGAAGATGCGGCTTGTGCTGACGCCTTTCCTGCGGAAAACAACATGCGAGATACTGGGGCTGCCGGAGGGACATGAGTGCTGTCTGCTGGCTGCCGATTCAATGATGGATGCCATTGTCCGGTGGATATCATCGGAGGCGCCTTCCGGTCCTACGGATTTCCTCATAAACTTCCGGAACCAGATGATCCTGCTTGCTGAGGCGTGGCTGATGCATTTCCGAAACATCGCTCCTTCACATGTCCACATCAGCTGACAAAACAAATGCATTACCTGCTATACTCCCTGTATGAGAAGGCTTTTTACTTCAGAATCAGTTACATGCGGTCACCCGGACAAGGTCTGTGACCAGATAGCGGATGGAATCCTCGACGAGCTTCTCAGGCAGGATCCAATGGCACGATGCGCGTGCGAAGTCACTGCCGAACCCGGTGCAGTGCATATCATGGGAGAAATCACCTCAGAAGCAGAGGCTGACTGCGAAGCAATCGCTCGCCGCATAATACGGCAGATCGGCTATACCAGAAGCGAATACGGCTTCGATGACAAGGCAGATATCTCAGTATCGATTCACCAGCAATCCGCAGATATCGCCAGAGGAGTCGATTCCTCTGCGGAAGATGCCTCTACAATCGGTGCCGGTGATCAGGGAATGATGTTCGGTTACGCATCATCGGAAGCCGAGGAATTCATGCCCCTCGCGATTTCCCTTTCCCGGAAAATCGCCATGGCGCTCTGCGATGCAAGGGAAAAAGGCACACTGCCATTCCTCCGTCCCGATGGCAAAACCCAGGTAACGGTTGAATATGACGGGAAGAGCCCTGTGCGTATCAATACCGTGGTTCTGTCGGCGCAGCATGACGAGGATGTCAGGCTCGAGACACTCAGGGAAGCATTGAGAGAGACCGTTATCATGCCAAGTCTCCCGGCCCCCCTGATAGACAGCAGCACACGGTTCCTCATCAATCCAACCGGGCGCTTCGTGCTGGGAGGCCCCGCGGCCGACACAGGACTGACAGGACGCAAGATCATTGCTGACACATATGGAGGCTATGCGCACCATGGAGGCGGCGCATTCTCAGGAAAAGACCCGACAAAAGTCGACAGGAGCGCAGCGCTTGCACTTCGAAGCATCGCCAAGACAATCGTCGCATCCGGAGCGGCAGACGAATGTGAGCTGCAGGCCGCCTATGCTATCGGCGTGGCAGAGCCCGTATCGCTCTCAGTCTTCACGTATGGTACAGGAAAGGTATCGGAAGAGGATATCGTAAGATGGATCAGACGCCATTACGATCTCAGGCCAGAAGGCATGATCGCCAGATTCGGCCTCAGGAATCCTGTTTACCTTGCCTCAGCTTCATTCGGAGCTTTCGGCCGCACCGATGTCCGTTTCCCATGGGAAGAGATCGATGCGGAGGCAAAAGAGGACCTGCGCTCTCTCATTCCTCGTCTTTAGCCTTGTTATGATGACGGAGGGTCGGCATGAAACGCTTTGCGAATCTGCCCGATCCTCTTCCCTTGATATAGAAAAACCCGATTACTGAGAAGACAAAGGCACCTATCAGATTGACAAAGAGATCCTTCATCGTGTCTATCAGCCCTATATCAAGATAACCCCCAAGCCCGAGGGACTGGCCATTGACTACGACATCCGTAATCCCCGTGATTGATACGACTTTATTCGATGCTGTAGGGTCGAGCATGACAGTGTGGATTGAGTGGACTATCGTGTCTTTCTGCATATCCAGTCCGAAGAGCATGTCTGCGGAGAACTCAAAGAACTCCCAGATGACACCGATTGTCATCGAGAAGCAGAAAGAGGCTATCGCGACATAGACGGGGGACAAGCTGAGTTTCGTGTGTTCGTTCCTGTTTATGATATCAACAAGAGAGAACCCCACGGCAGCTGAAAGGAATCCTGTGATGGTATGAAGAGCTGTATCCCATCCAGGGACACTGACATAGAAAGCCCTTATCTCTCCGAGAATCTCCGCGGCATAGATGAAGACAAGAATGATGACCTCAAGGGTGTTCGGGATATCTATATGCCAGTTCTTCTCGATAAATGACGGAACGGTGAAGAGAAACAGCGTGAAGACGCACAACATCACATTCTGCCAGTCCTTGTTGAGTATCTGCGCTATCATGACAAGGATAACAGATGTCCTGAGAAGGATGTAAACCGCAAACAGCCCCGGTTCCCTGCGGATCTGTTCACGCAGCGTAACGCTGTGTATTCTCTTACGAACTTTCTTTCCCATAAATGACCTGCCTGGATGCACGAGAATGGAATCCACACAAAATTGCATGCTCCGATGCTGATTTTACACTAGCATTCTTTCCATATGCTCGCAACTGGCGTCTTTGCACCGCCATGGGAAAGGACTATCATCAAGCTAGGAGGATCCTCATGGATGAGATAAAGAGATACAGGGCATTCCTCGACAACGGCAAGACCGAAAGGGAATGCGTAAAGGAAATCATAAGAAGTGCTGAGGATAAAGGATACAGGAATATCGAAACAGTCTCCTCTCTGAAACCAGGGGACAAGGTTTATTATGTCCAGTACTCGAAATCAATAGCACTTTTCTCAATAGGAACGGAACCGATTGAGAAAGGAATGAATATACTGGGTGCCCACATCGATTCGCCACGGCTCGATGTGAAGACGAACCCGCTCTATGAGAGCGACGGCATTGTCTATCTCGATACCCATTACTATGGGGGAATCAAGAAGTACCAGTGGGTGACGCTTCCGCTTGCCATTCATGGCATAATCGCGAAGAAGGATGGCACGATTACAGAGATAACAGCCGGTGAAGATGATGAGCTTGCTTTCTGCATCTCGGATATCCTGCCCCACCTCGCGCAGGATCAGATGAAGAAGACAGCCTCCGAGTTCATCTCAGGAGAGGATCTGGACCTGGTCGTAGGACTCAATGAAGAGACTGGAGAGGATTCCAAGGACAAGGGAAAGAAGAACATACTCTCAATCCTGTCAGAGATGGCAGGCATAGAGGAGAAGGACTTCCTAAGCGCAGAGCTTGAGATAGTCCCGGCAGGAAAAGCTAAGATGCTGGGCTTCGACAAATCAATGATCCTGGCATACGGGCAGGATGACAGAGTCTGTGCATTCACATCCCTGGAAGCACTCCTTGAGGCAAAAGAGACAGAAAGAACCGCATGCTGTCTTCTTGTGGACAAGGAGGAAATAGGTTCCGTGGGGGCGACAGGCATGGACAGTACGTTCCTTGAGAACGCTGTTTCCGAGGTCCTGGACAGGCTTGGCGGATACGATGGACTCAGACTCAGAAGGACCCTCCGCTCATCAATCATGCTCTCAAGCGATGTCAACGCGGCATACGATCCACTCAACACATCACTTTATGATAAGAAAAACGCTTCAAAGCTCGGCGGGGGTGTCGTATTCAACAAGTATACCGGATCGAGAGGAAAGTCAGGAGCATCAGATGCGAATGCTGAATTCATCGCCGTGCTCCGCAGTGCAATGGATGGAAGCTCTGTGAAGTACCAGATGGCAGAACTTGGCAAAGTCGACACGGGCGGCGGCGGGACCATCGCAAAATTCGCGGCTTATTACGGCATGCAGGTAATCGACTGCGGCGTAGCAGTGCTCTCGATGCACGCCCCCTGGGAGATAACAGCCGTAAGCGATGTGCTTTCCGCACTTGCTTGCTACAGGGCATTCCTGAATATCCAGCTGTAATTGGAAAGGCGCTCCGGCGCCTTTTCACTTCACAATACATCAGGAATGGAAATCCTGACCTCAAGATGCAGCATCCCGGCTCTGTCAGAGATGCTTGCGCATCCGGAAACGGGATCGAATCTGATCGCAACGCCTGGCTGAAGTCTGACGCTTCTGCCTTCCCAGCAGAGAGCTGTCCCTGCCAGGACAGCATTCTGCCAAGGAGAAAAACCACCATAGAACGATGTGCGCCCGGACCGGAACAAAAGCTCCTCCCGCACCTGTATCCTGCAGCCCGAACCAGCTGCCACTCTCAGAATCCGCGAAAAATCATCAATGCTCACATATCCAGAATAGACAGAAAGCAATCAGAAGAATCGCGTTTCATGCAGTGGCGTGTAAATCATACCTTTGTCCCCTCGCTCCGAGAGCATCAGGGTCATCGATGCTACCGATACCCTGATAGCCTCGATGCTGCCGGCACAAAACCTTGTGACAACACGCCGTCCCAGCGTGACGTGAGGCCTGAATTTCTTCCTTTCAGTCATGAAGCCCCTCTCTGAAAGCGCGGAGGAAAGGGCGGCATGCAGATCCTGCAGCTCACGGCTTTTGCCCGCACCTACCCACCATATGTCACCATCCGGACGCTGGAAGAACCCTGTACGGTCAAGAACAATGCTGAAAGGCGAAGCATGCACCGCCTCCATGGCCTCTTTTGCAAGCCTGCATTCCCTGGATCTGCATTCCCCAAGGAACTCCAGGGTAAGATGAAGATTCTCACGGGAGACAAACGTCCCGGATTCAGCCTCATCGTGAATGGCATCGCGGAGGCGCGAAAGACGATCCACGACATCATCAGGGAAAACAATAGCAATGAACAATCTCATAAGGTTGCTGAAAAGCAATCAGGGGTTTCCCCCGGATCAGCTCTTATTTCTCAGATGCCTCCAGAATCTTCTTCTCTTTCTCGGTAAGGAAGGCGGAAGGTGCCGGATCCACTCCAAGTTTCCATTCAATGGCATTGACTATGAAGAATGTCACAGTTCCCACGGCACATCCGAACACGACAGGAAGGATACCGAGGTAGAAATCGCCACCTGAGAGAATCTGCCAGAAGACGACTCCGATGGTTCCCGTGATGATTGATATCTGGCCGGAATGCTTTGTCGCACGCGGCACGACCATTCCAAGTCCGTAAGCTGCAAACGGACCGGCGCAGCGGATAGCGAAAGCAAAAGTGTTCATCGTGACTATGTTGATCTGCAGGAGGGATATCAGCATTGCGACAGCACAGAAGATGACATTGCACGTACGCGTCCAGAAGATCATGCCTTTATCCGAAAGATTGCGGCAGCGATTGCTGTAATGAATCATGATATCATTCATGAACATCGTGGACATACACAGCAGGTTCGAATCCGCAGAAGACATCGTTGCGGATATGATTGCGGCAGATACGATTCCAGTGATAGCAGTCGGTGCGAAATGCTCTGTCACCGCCATCATCGCAGTTGGGCCAGTAATGCCTGGAATCTGGTCGCGGAGCGCAAGCGCTGCAAGACCAAGAAGGGTCGGGAACACTGCCATTGCAGCCATCAGCACACCTGAAAGCAGGGAGGCTCTGAATGCGGTCTTCTCATCCTTTGCGCTCTCGAAGCGGCTGATCATCTCAGGCCCGGAAAGGAATGTACAGAAATAATTGAAGATATAGCCGATGATGACTACCCATCCGATCTTCGTCGGATCAAGCTGCTCACCCGGAAGCTTTGCGGAAATCGCATCCCATCCTCCGCAGCCATGAAGGACAATCGGGGTCGCAATCGCGAGTCCCACCAGGATGATGATGAACTGCACGAGGTCTGAAACCTGATCCGCAATCATTCCGCCAAGTGTTGTATAGAGAATGATGACGATACCCGCAATGAGGAGACAGACATTCATCGGTATTCCGGTGAGCGTTGCCACGACAGCGCCTGAAGCGGCAACCTGCGATGAGGTAAGACAGAAAAGGGCAAGGATGTTGAGGACAGCGGAGAATACCGAGCTCCCTTTCCCGAAACGGCGACCAATGACCTCAGGGATTGTGACAGCCATTGTCTTCCTGATGCGAGGGGCGAAATAAGCAAGAGGTATCATCGCAACCGAAGCTGCCAGTACGTACCAGATTGCGCTCATGCCCCATGTACCGAACGCCTTATCGGCAAGTCCTGTTGTAGAACCACCTCCGATGTTGTTCGCGGAAAGCGAGAACGCTACCATGAAGAGGCCCATGCGCCGCCCGGCAAGCATGTAGTCACTGCTTGTCTTGATCTTTATCTTGCCGACAATGAAACCAATGACAAGCATTCCGATGAGATAGAATGCGACTATGATAAGTGCGCCAGAATTGATTTCCATACTTCTCTCCTTCTTCTTTTATGGAGATTATACCATACGGTTTTTGAGAATTGACTGGACACGATAAAAGGAGTACCTTATTAATAACGATTATCAATAATGGAGGTGCATTATGAAGAAGTATATCTGCAATCTCTGCGGTTATGTCTATGATGAAGCTGCCGGTGATCCGGATAATGGAATCGCTCCGGGAACAAAGTGGGAAGATGTTCCAGAGGATTGGGTATGCCCACTCTGCGGAGCAGGCAAGGAAGAGTTCTCAGAAGCATGATGGAAGCCGGAGCAACGCTCCGGTTTTCGCATCAAGCCATTTTCATTACACGTAGAAGAGCATCTCTCCATATGTGGGATACGGCCAGCTCTTCTGCCCCACAATCAGCTCAAGGCTATCGCAATAGCTTCTCGCCGTCTCCATAAGAGGGATTACCGTGTTCCTGTAATAATGCGCAAGTGAAGACCCTGTATAGTCTTCTGCGAACGCGACAGCCCTCTCAAGCTCCTTCACAGCTTTGTAGAGATCATTCTCAAGCCCTTCGATCTCAGCGAGCCTGTCAGTTTCTGCATCCAGCTTCATCCCGGGAACAGCGGCTTTCTTGTCGACGATGCCACGTGCGATTTCACCGGTGAATCCCATCACAGCAGGAAGAACCTGCCTGTTTAGCATATCGATCATCGTTAAAGCCTCGATATGGATGGTCTTCGAATACTCGTCATTGAGTATCTCATAACGCGAATGCAGCTCTACTGAGCTATAGATTCCGAACTCACTGAAAAGCTCAATGTTCTTCGGAGAGAGAAGCGTATCATAAGCAGCTGGCGAGGATGCAAGATTCATCAGTCCTCTGCGCGAGGCTTCCTCCACCCATTCAGCAGAGTAGTTATTGCCATTGAAGACAATTCTCCTGTGCGCTATGTACGTGTTACGCACCAGGTCGCTTACAGCTGCGGTGAAATCATCCGCCTTGGAGAGCACTTCGTAGAAAGACCGGAGCTCCTTAGCGACGATTGTATTGAGCACTGTGTTCGGCTCTGCCACGGAGAAAGATGACCCGAGCATGCGGAACTCGAACTTATTGCCTGTGAAGGCAAAGGGGCTTGTCCTGTTGCGGTCAGTCGTATCCTTGGGAATTGCCGGCAAGACATGGACGCCGAGCTGCATCTTCTCCTTCGTTCTTCCCGGAACGGGCTTTCCCGCCGCAATCGCCTCAAGTATTTCCGTCAGCTCATCACCAAGGAATACCGACACGATGGCAGGTGGCGCCTCATTCGCACCGAGACGATGATCATTGCCAGCCGATGCCACCGACATCCTCAGCAGATCCTGATACTCATCCACAGCTTTCAGGACAGCGACGAGGAAAAGAAGGAACTGCGCATTGTCCTTCGGGTTGTCACCAGGCTCAAGAAGATTCGTGCCTTTATCGGTCGAAAGCGACCAGTTGTTGTGCTTACCGGAGCCATTCACCCCAGCGAAAGGTTTCTCGTGCAGCAGACAGGCAAAACCATGCCGCTCCGCAACCTTCTTCATGATCTCCATTGTGAGCTGGTTGTTGTCGACAGCAATGTTGGTTGTCGTGAATATCGGGGCCAGCTCATGCTGGCATGGAGCGACCTCGTTATGAGTTGTCTTTGAATATATGCCAAGCTTCCATAGCTCTTTATCAAGATCCAGCATGTATTCAGACACTCTCGTGCGCAAAGCGCCGAAATAGTGATCCTCCATCTCCTGTCCCTTAGGCGCGCGGGCGCCGAGAAGAGTGCGGCCAGTGTATATGAGATCCTTCCGGCGTTCGTAATCCTTTTTATCTATAAGGAAATACTCCTGTTCAGCTCCTACTGTAGTAATCACGCGTTTAGACTCATTGCCGAAAAGACGGAGAATCCTCAGCGCTTCATTTGAAATTGCCTCCATGCTCCTTAAAAGAGGAGTCTTCTTGTCCAGGACCTCTCCTGAATAGGAGCAGAATGCGGTCGGAATGCAGAGCGTCTCGTCCTTTATGAAAGCATAGCTTGTAGGATCCCAGGCGGTGTATCCACGTGCCTCGAATGTCGCACGAAGACCTCCGGAGGGAAATGAGGAGGCATCCGGCTCCCCTTTTATCAGCTCCTTGCCAGAGAATTCCAGGAGGACCCTTCCCCCCTCTGCCGGGGCGATGAACGCCTCATGCTTCTCTGCTGTGATTCCCGTCATCGGCTGGAACCAGTGCGTATAATGCGTGCAGCCTTTTTCAAGAGCCCAGTTCTTCATCGCATTTGCCACGGCATTTGCCACATTGATATCCAGGTCCTTGCCCTCATCGACTGTGCGTTTCAGTGCCTTATAGATATCCTTCGGGAGTCTCTCCCGCATGACTTCATCGTTGAATACAAGCGAACCGAAGTAATCTGCAACTGTTTCCATAACTCCTCCAGCACAAACTAACGAGAATCGTTAGGCATCATATTCTCTCATTTTGCCGTGTTTTGGGAATAGGAGCAGCAAATCAATGGAACACAATAAGGTCATCTCCGGCAACAAACGTCAGCGCCTCCCCTTCACCTGTATGGCTCCGGGATACGGACAAAAGGAACTCGCGTCCGTTGATGGTCCCGCGGAAATACCCGTCACGATAAGAGACGATGACCGAAATCAAGCTGAAGTCAAGCTCAAAGGAAAGATCCCCTGTTCTTCTGATAATCAAGTCCTTTGGTCCTTCAAGGAGGAAGACACGTTCAAAATCCCTGCGGCCAGAGGTGTCAAGCTGCCAGAGAGTATCATGCAGGGCAATGACGATATCCCTCGCATCCTCACTCTCTGTGGCGCCGGAGAATCCTTCAGCAAGAGAGAGGAAGAAGATGGTCAGAGCCACCACGATGACAGCGGAAACAATAAGAGCAGCCGCGAGCTTTTTCATAACCCCGCCTTCATTTTCTGGCATATGGCAATGATTGCACTCTTCCCTCACTCGGGGAAGAGATATCACACTGCATGAAAATATCATGGATTTTCCTTTGAGCATAAGGAATTATGGAATTATTTGCTTTGAAACACGCCATCGTGCTATAATTTGATGAAAAGGAGAAAACGAATGAAGCTCATTCTTTCAATCATACAGACAGCCGATGAGACCGATACAGTGCAGGAGCTGAACAAGAAGGGTTTCTTCGTCACAAAGCTCTCTACAACGGGAGGATTCCTGAAGGCGAAGAACACAACACTTCTGATCGGTACTGAAGACGAGAAAGTGGATGCTGTTCTTGATGTGCTCAAGAAATACGCGGGTCACAGGATGCAGCTCAGCCCTGTATCAGGTGCGGATATGAGGATGTTCAATCCCGCAGGGAGCAACATGGTCGAAGTCCCCGCAGGAGGCTGCGTGGTCTTTGTCCTCGACATAGACAAAGCCCAGAAATTCTGAAACCCAGAATCCTGATCCCCGCAGAAGCGGGGATTTCTTTTCACTCCAGGTACTGTGTCGGATCATCCACAGCTATGTATCTTGCAGCAATGCGGCCATTGACTTTCAGCTCAAGGCTCTCCTCCGAGAAAGAGATGTCCGTACCAAGCGCCTCGGCGATGAATTCGTCAAAAGACATATCCGAAGCACGGCATGCCCTGACATAGTATGCCGCACGCCTTGCATAAAGGCGCAGTTCGGATGAGGCAATCATGTCGTCATACCCCTGCAGTTCACCGCTTGCCCAGACAGCAAGATAGCCACTGCCCTCCGCAAGGAAAATCCACTCTCCCTCCTTCCTGTGCTCTGCAAAGCGGAAGAATGGCAGATAAAGATGGGTGAACGCAACAGGATGGCTCTCCGGAATCACATAGATCGAGGCAATCTCTCCCTTTCCTGCGGCGACAGCTGGCATCACGCCATTTCCATTCCAGTATCCGGGACGGAGACCCGTTTCCTCCGAGGTCGTTCCAGGATGATTCGCGAACACAAGAGCAGATGGAGAAAGCGCGGCTGACCACATATGCTGCTGGTATCCATATACCCCTGGCTGGAAACATGATGTGCCGTGGAAACATTCGTTGATCGATTTGACGAATCCATTGTCCTCGGCATCAAGCGATTCAACGCCAAGAGTATTCTGCCAGCGGACAAAACCGCTGTCTGTGCGCGGGGATTCCACCGCAGTGAGGATATAGCTGTCATTCTTCTCGATGGAGACCAGGGCATTTCCTGTTGAATATCTTTCAAAAATGCTTTCCTTCATCAGCTCATCAAGCCCGGAAGGGATCCGGTATGAGCTTGTCGCGAGGAACGCAAGCCATCCTTCACCATAGGCATATGGCGCGGAACCGTCGATGGCACTCATCAGGGCTGCTACGCACTCTCTGTAAGGATAGATAACACCTCTATACACTCTCCCCATCGGCGCGATGACAGTGCCTTTGAACGAGCTCTTGGCAAGCATCCGCAGTACCATATCGACAGCTTTGACAGCCTTGGCAGAGATTTCCGGCCGGCAGTAATCAATGACATTGAGAAGCGCTGCGAATGTGACACACATATATGTAGAACTGAGGAATTCCTCATAGCCATGCTCAAGGACATCGTCGAGCCATTCATCAACCCTCCTCTCCCCGTAAGCATGAAGCTCCCTTCCTGTCATGCCAGCCCTTGGGAAGAAATCATCGGGATAAAGCTGCCCGGCATCGCACGCGGCGTAATAGAACATGAGAGAGTGGTTCTCTGACCAGAAGCACATGCCATCCGCGCCTTTCATTGTCATCCAGTAGCGGAACTCAAGAAGCGCCTCGCGTGCTTCTTTCTTCAGGCTTTCCGGAAGGCCATACTCATGGATGATTCTCAGAAGACCGCACACAAGGAAATCTGAGCAGTCACCCCTGCGCTTTATGAGATTGATGTCATTGAGTATCAGCTGATCCTCATCAGGCAGCACCCTGCCAAGATATCTTCTGGCAAGAACGGAAAAACAGGCAAATCCATGATCTCCGCGGTCCAGCATACGCACATCAGCTATTCTCTGCATGATTTCCGTGAATCGTTCCTCAAATGATGAGCGATGCACAAGGTACTCAGGCTCAATGCGCTCAGAGAATTCGAATGAACGCTGCATGCCATCACTGGCTGCTACGGAAACCGTTTCGATTCCCGCGGGGATCCTTATGCCCTTCCTTCCTGTTACGTCCGTTGTCTGGACAAGGCTTTCCTTCCTGCAGTAGTCATCCGTACGTTCCGCGAAAACAAGCCTTGCTCCTTCAGGTGCAGATGCAGGGAAAACAAGTTCCCCGGTGCCTATCCTTATCCCATCCAGGAAACCGGCGGCAGCTGTGTAGGCTTCATCATCTTCCTCATCAGGAATAGCAGACATGATACCATCCCCTGAGACAATCTGGAACGCAATCATATTGCGTGTGTCACGCACGCCAAGATTATCTGAAAGGAAAAGGATATCGTTGCGGCCTTTCCTGAGATGGATGGTGAATCTCACGCTCTCAATAGGCTTGTAAACAGGATATTGTATTTCTGCTACGAGAGAGCCCTGGAGATAGACCCCGGTGGACATATATGTCCATAGTATGGCCTCAGCATCCTGCTCCGACTCGCTTACGAGGGTGGTTGCCGTATACATCCTGATTCTCTTCAGGGTTGAATAAAAAGATGACCTGTCAACGAAAATGCTGCCATGGGAATAATAAGGTTCCCAGACAGCGTCAGCGCAAGCAGGACTTCCGACAGATAACGGGATATCGGGAAGCTTCTCCGGCTTCTCCTGCGAGATGCTCTTCCTGAGCCTTGCTTCAAGCCTGAGCTGATTCCTGTCTGTCAGCTGTGATTGATAATCTTCCTGTGTGATTGCCGAAATATAGCTTGTTACGAAACCATCACGATTCAGTGAGCGCATACAACACCAAAATATATGGGGGCCGAAGCCCCCTTCAAGACGAAATCCTATCCAATCAACCCTTCACAGCACCGGCTGTGGAACCGCTCATGAAGTTCTTGTTGAATATGATGTAAATGATAAGCATAGGAACAACAGCGATCGATGCACCTGCGAACATGACATTCCATGCGGCCGCACCACCACCTGTTGCCTTGAGCATGTTGACACCAACGGTGAGAGGTCTCAGGTTGTCCCTTGCCATCGTGAAGACCAACGGCATGATGTACTCGTTCCATCCCTGACGGAAGGAAAGCAGAGCAATCGTACCCATGACAGGCTTCAGGACAGGAAGGATAATCCTGATGAATGTCTGGAAGAATGTGCATCCATCGATCTTTGCCGCCTCATCGAGCTCCTTCGGCACGGAATCAACGAATCCGCGAGAGAGGAAGATATAGGTAGCCTGGCCGGTTCCGACTGAAATCAGGATAATCGGCAGCAGGCTCTCATTGAGGTGCAGAAGCGTTGCGAGTTCATAAAGAGGTCTGATCGATACAGAACCGACATTGATGAACATGAAAGCTACGAACACACCATAGATGAGGTTCTTTCCAGGAAAATGGCTGCGCGAGAAGACATATCCAGCCATCGTGGAGATGAAGAGCGAGATAAGCATGACGCACACGGAAATGACAACGCTGTTCCATGTGTATGTAGCGAACTTCGCGCCAGTCCAGGCCTGGACATAATTCTCGAAATGCCATTCAGACGGGAATATATTGGACCCGCCGACAAGCAGCTCGACATTGCTCTTGAATGAACCAAGCACGATGTAGACAACAGGGAATACGGTTATTACAGCCAGGAAAAGCATCAGAACCCAGATGACTGCCATGACGGCCTTCTGCTTTCCGGACATTACAGCTCTTGATTTTTCCATACCGTCCCCCTCACATCACATCGTCGAGCTTACGGGCAATGCGCTGGTAAGCGATAGTGACGATACCTACGATGATAGCTGCGACAACGGAAAGAAGCGCACCATATCCTATCTGCGGCTGTGTCATATTTGTCAAACCGGATCCGAATATCATGTTGTAGATATACAGGAACATGACCATCGACCTGTTTCCAGGACCTCCCTGCGTGAGAACCATGATTGCCTCATAATCCTTGAACGCACCTGTGATCGCAAGCATGAGAACGACCTTCAGGATCGGGCTGAGCATTGGAAGCGTTATCTTGAAGAATGTCTGGACGCCATTGGCTCCATCAATCTTCGCCGCTTCATAGACATCCTCGGAAATGACATTCATTCCGGTGATGAAATAAAGCATGTAATTACCGAAGCCTCCCCAGACAGCAAGTACGGTAACAGCACTCATTACATGCTCAGGGCTTGTAAGCCACTGAACAGGAGCATCCATTCCAAGCGCCATTAGGATTCCATTGAGAATACCATTCTGCGTCGCGAAGATGAATGTGAAGATCATACCGGAAATCGAAGAGCTTATGACGGTCGGCATGAAATATACAGCACGGAAAACCGACGTGCCCCTGATCTTCTGGTTCAGAAGAACCGCGCAGACAAGCGCGAGAGGAATGATGAATACGAGCTTGTAAAGCGCGTACTCGAAAGTATGTCCGACACTTGTCCAGAATGTCGTATCCGCGACCATTCTAGTGAAGTTCCTTGCTCCGGTGAAATGAGCCGTGAATCCATTGTAGTCATAGCACACATAGCGGAACATCCACAGGAATGGATATATCGAACAGATCAGAAGGAGAAAAACAACAGGGGAAAGCATCAGAATAGCTGCTATCCTGTCCTTCTTGTCTTCCTTCTTCACCAGTTTAGGTGCTTTGCTTTGCATCTGGCCTCCTTTTGAGTGACCTGCTCCATCAGCGATGGAGCGCCTTCCCGCGTCATCATGATATCAGCTTCAGCGGGCATTCACCGCCAGCCCAGCGGCATAGGATGTCATTTCCCATCCAGCAATTGAAGAATGGGGAGCATGAAGCTCCCCTTCAAGGTTGCTTTACCGAAGACTATTCTGTCAGGTACTCCGGTGTTCCGAGGTTCGGGTGAAGCGGATCATAATCCTTGATCACAAGTCTTGTAGCCGAGCCTGTAGCAACATCTGCATCCAGTGCTTCATTGTAGCGCTTGTTGAGATCTGCGATAGCGTCATCGATATCAACGAAGCCCATTACAGCGTTCCAGAGCACTGTGCGGTAGTCATCGCCGGAGAGATTGACTGCCGGTGGTGCTGGATAGACTGTCTCGTACGGCTTGAGAGCGAAATCTGCAAGGCGGCCAGTCTTGGAGCTGTCAATTACGGAAGCCATGTAATCTGTTGACGGAAGGACATATCCTGCCTCGAGATATCCCTTGAGGAAGTCTTCAGACTGGAAGAACTCGATTACCTTCCATGCCTCTTCAGGATGCTTTGTAGAGGAGATGATTCCCCATCCCTTTGAAGGTGTTGTGATGAGAGCACCCTCTATCTCACCTGTGAGAGTAGGAACTTCAGCAACGCCCCACTCGAATCCCTGGACTGGAATCTGCTCTGTGAAGACAGCTGCCTCCTGGGAAGCATTTGACCAGAGAGCGAACATTCCAACGGAGAAGAGAGCACGCATGTTGTCTACGCCCTGCTGATCAGGATATGCGATGTTCTCTGTGAAGAATCTCCTGCCCTGCTCGAGAATCGGCTTATAGCCGGAGAAGTCGAAGCGGCCGTTGACATAGTCATAATAATAGATGCCAGACATCTGTGCAGACATCTCAAGGAGTCTCTCGAACGGAGAAGCATTCGTGAATCCGATGCCATAGAACACGTTCTTTCCCTGTGCCGTGATGTCCTTTGCCATGTCGATGTAATCAGAGAGCTTCTTGGGGATCTCTGTGTATCCGCACTGCTCGAGGATGTTCTTGTTGTAGATGACACGGACGCCGGATCTCATTCCTGTAGGAACCCAGTAGATGTTGCCGTTCTTGGCGTTTGTTCCCTCATAGATCTGGTTGTACGGGTCATTTACCTTCTGGTACTCAGGAGACTTCTCGATGAACTCGTTGAGTGGCATGGCAATGCCTGTATCCACAACCATGTTGATAGGAATTGCGTTGATTCCTGCTACATCAGGTGCTGTACCGCCGCCGAATGCCATCTGAAGCATGTTGCGGAAGTTATCAGAGATGATGGTGAGGTTGATCTGGATATTATCAGTGTTGGTGGCATTGTATTCTGCGACCTTTGCCTCAACATATTCCATATCATGTCTGTCTTCTGACCAGACTTCTATAACAGTCTTTCCATCGGATGAAGATGACTCACCGGATCCACCAGCGAATACAGGTCCAAGGAAAAGTGACAGGATGATACCTGCAAGGAGAAGCGTCTTTGCTGCTCTTTTCATTGTTTCCTCCTTTTTGATACGTGGAACAATCTACATTTACTTTACCATGCTAAATTCGATTTCGGCACTCCTAAAGGACATTTTCTTCTTTTTACAGGACAGTTTCCCTTAAAATCCGGGCTATTCTTGCCCGAAAAGGCTGCAAACAGGTTATAATATGCCCATGGATACACCGTATCTGACAGCAATACTGGCCGATGATGAACCAGCCATCACAGAGGGGCTGGCTTCCCTTCCCGTGTGGGAAGAACTTGGGATCAGCGTGGCTTCAACTGCCAGATCCGGCCCGGAAGCGCTGGAGAAGATACTTTCACTACGCCCGGATTTCGCCATCATGGACATCATGATGCCGGGAATGACGGGACTGGAGGTGCTGGAGAAGCTTGAAGAGGCATCGGCCGGTACCGATATTATAATACTCAGCGGATACAACAATTTCGACTACGCCCGCAAAGCACTCAGATTCCAGGCTAAGGCATATCTGCTGAAACCAGTCGATGCCGATGAGCTGCGGGAGACGCTTGCCGCGCTGAGGAAGAAACGCATCAAGGAAGGAGCTGCCGTCACTAGAATCAGCCGTTCGACGCTCAATGATCTTGCAGAGGGAAAGCTTCTCGACACGGCTACGGCTACCGCGATGCTCACTTCAGGCCCTGACGGCCTTTCCGACGGTGTATGTTTTGCCATGATATTCTCATTCTCCGCTCCGGCCAAGGAAGGAACGCTGTCGGCACTGGAGAGGGCAACAGACGATATAAAAAGAGTAATCTGGAGCAAGGATCCCCGGACCATAAGAGGAATCTTCGGGATATCAGAGAGGACACCCTTTGAAATAGCCGAGGACTGTCTGCGAAGGCTCGATGAAGAAGGCCTTCCCCTACCGCGCATCGCGATTGGCAGCACAACCCCGCGCCCGGGCGAGATCTCAGCCTCTTTCTCAAGAGCGGCCATGGCACTCTCCTATCAGCTGTATGATGAGAAAGGACGAATCTTCACATCCGATATGATTGCGGCGATCCCTCCGGAATACAAACCTGCCGACAGCGATGTCGATCCGCTTGTATCGTGTATCATCGCCGATGACAGGGAAGGAATAAGATCCTTCTCCGGCAGCTTCATCAAGACACTGCTGGGAAAGACTCTGCCCCCGCCAAACTACGTCTACAGCATCACGAACTGGCTGATACGGGAAATAGGGAAAAGGCTTAATGTGCTCATCTCTGGAGCCTCACTGCTGCCGGATGCTCCGGACATAACGAAATTCAGAACCATTCCGGCCCTTGAGGAGGGTCTCACTGCGCTCTTCTGCAGAATTGCCGCATATATATCAGCGGTTTACGGAAAAGAGGAAGCGGAGAAAAGGCTTGCCGGGGAAAACGGCGACCCGATAATCCAGAAGATGATAGAATACATAGACAGCCATTCCGAAGAGCAGATCAGGCTTGAAGATGTGGCAGAACTCATCAATCTGAGCCCGTCATATGCCGCAATCTACTTCAGGAAGAAGATGGGAACAACGCTGAGGGAATTCATGCTCCGCCGCAAGATGGAGGATGCGAGGAAGCTGCTCATGGAAAAGGATGCCTCTGTCACCGATATCGCATATGAGCTCGGATACCATGATTACAGGTCCTTCTCTCGCGCATTCAAGAACATAACAGGTATCACCCCATCCGAGTTCCAGGACAAGAACCTTGTATGAAAGCCTTCCGGAACCAGCCGATCATCACCAAGATGAGGCTCATGACAGCCGCTATCATCATCGTATTTATAGTTGTTCTGTTGCTATCGTTCGGCACGTACTGGCTTCTGGGCTCACGCCGTTCCATGGAAGAATCACTTGAGCAAAGCGCTGCGAGAGCCTCCCGCTCCCTTGATAACGATTTTAGATCAATCACTGAAAGCTTCGTGTCCATATTCGGAAGCGAATCATTCTCAATGAAGATGACGGATATGATCAATCCGTACTCTGACAAGATACAGAACAGGGTAATTGTGCAGGATGAGCTCATGAGGATAGCCGCTGCGGACCACCTGATCGTATCAGCGCTCATCTATGACACAGAATCAGATGTCACTTATTCGCTTTTCCGTGATGTGCTCATCCCATCCAGGGCCAGGGTGCTGTGGAATTCAGAGCTCGTCTCAATATCTGGAATCGAGATCCTCCCGGAGCGCCCAAGCCCCATCAGGGGACAGGATACCATCATCCCGATGGTGTTCCCGCTTGTATACAGATACAACGGAGCCTTCATGGCAGATGACAAGGGAGAGCTCATTGTCATCATCCTGCTTTCGCCGGAAGAAATCAGGAAGATAATGCCACAGGACTCCATTCTCAGAGACAAGCAAGGCAGCAGCATAACGGAAGAAGTCAGTCTTACAGCAAACGGGAAAGGCGTCTATCAGGCAGCTGCGGAACTGCCCTTCTCGGATCTCGAGCTTATCGCCTACGCGGACTTCACCGCCAGGCTTCTCGATCTCATGTGGACAGCGGTAACTTCCATTCTCGCGGCGATCCTCGCGCTCCTCGCCTTCACCATTCTCTTCTCCTTCATCCTCCGCCGTTATGTGACTCTTCCAATCGGCAAGCTGAAGACCGCTGTATCCGAAATCGAAAGAGGAAATTATTCAGTAAGAGCGGATTTCAGCGGCTACGATGAACTCGGGGAGCTCCGCGATGCCATCAGCCGGATGGCGACCACGATTGACAGCCAGATAGGGGCGATCAGGGAGGAGCAGGAGAAAAGAACGAAAACGGAGATGAGACTGCTCACAGAGCAGCTGACCCCGCATTTCCTCTACAACACGCTCGAATGCATCCAGCAGGAGATACAGACAGGCAACAGCCGGGCATCATCGGAAATGACAAGGGCGCTCTCAATTTATCTCAGGACAGTCCTTGCCTATGGAAAGGAAACCATACTGATAAAAAACGAAATCCAGCATGACATGTCATACATCAGGATAATGAATGGCAGATTCCGCAGGAATGTCATTTATCAGCATATGGCCACTCCTGAAACCCAGGAATGCGAGATACTCAAGATGGTGCTGCAGCCATTTATCGAGAATTCCATCAAGCATGGCTTCGGGATCGGCGATGAAAGCACATGGGTACAACAGCCTGAGATCATAACATCATTCACGCTTTCCGATGGCAGGATAAGAATGGAGATATCGGACAACGGCAAAGGCTTTGATGAGGATGAATACCTCGCGATAATGCACGGAGAGAAGGGAAGCGGCCACATAGGTATCAGGAACACATACCTCCGCCTCATCAAGTTCTACGGGGAGGAGAACGTCGCGATCGACGTCTCCTCAATCCCCTACTTCCGCTCTACGGTGACAATCGAAGTGCCGATGCTCCATGAATCAGCTGAATGAGAATACGACATCCCAGCTGATGAACTTCTCTGACAGCTGATACTTCGGCATCAGCTGCGGTCCGCAGGAACCGGATCCGATCCCGCTCTGGCGGTAATCAAGATGCACCTCTAGTGATCCGGATTTCCTTAGCTCATAATTATGAGCGGCTCTCTCCAGCTCTTTGGCAGTGTAATACGATGCGTTGAAGCTGAATGGCTTCGCGGAATGAGCCATCAAAGGTCCTACCGAAAGTTCTGTCACGCCCCAGTGGCTTCCATTCTCCTGCGGAACGATATAATCCTCATGCATCTCGCTCACAGGACACTCGAACCGATCGATTCTGGAGGCTCTGTGCTTGTCAACGTAACTCTCATGCGGCCCATACCCATAGTATGAACAGCTATCTGTCCCATCGGAGATGAAGTGGAAATATGCCCCGAAGCGCGGGAAGAACGGGAAGGCCATGTCCCTTTCCGTATCCACCGACATATGCACCTCGCCATTTCCATTGATACGCAGTGTCACGGTACCTTTCATGAAAGGCTGAAGCGAGACTGCCGCAAGATGGAAAGCGAATGAAAGAACCGCGATGCATCCATCGCACTCGGCAGATGCTTCGACTGCACGGGACTCAGCTCTGTCGAAATTCATCTCCTTCCACTGGATCTTTATCTTCCTGTCATTATCCGTAGGTGATCTCCAGAGCGTCCACTCCATAGGCGAAGAGAGCCGTTCCTTTCCTCCAGTGCGGACAGAGGTGAAGACAGCCTTCCTTTTGTCGATGGTATACTCGAAATTACCGCCGCTGACGATGAACTCTTTCTCAGTCTCAGCAACTGAAACAGAGCCGGACGGCTGGATCTGGTTACCAGAAGAAGCTGCTGCGGAGAGCTCCAGCTGATCGAATCCGAGGATCGTGGCTGCGCTCACAAGCGGCTCATCCTCCGCATAACGGTAGAAGATATTGAGATACACATCCCCTTTCCCTGTCTCCGGAAGCGGTATCACATGAGTCTCCGTCTCCCCGGCAGGAGCAGAAAGCCTCAGGGTGCCGCCGGAGAGAAGCCTGCCATGCTCCTTGACCTCATAAACAGCCTCGATGCAGTCAAGGGAACGGAAGGAGAAATAACTGCTGAAAGACACCGCTGCCTTGCCTTCCTCCACATACTCCAGGCGAGAACGTACAGGACGAAGCACATTGCCATACTCAAGGAGTCCTGTATGGGGTCTCCTGTCAGGATAGACAAGCCCGTCAAGACAGAAATTCCCGTCATGGGGGAACTCCCCGGCATCTCCGCCATAATGGAACATTGGACCGTGAACGGGATCCTCGCCCTCATATGTCGCGTGGTCACACCACTCCCAGGCGCAGCCTCCCATGATCTCGGGATGCCTCCTGATCACCTCGATATAATCCTCCGGGTCGCCAGGACCGTTTCCCATTGAATGGATGTACTCGCAGAGGAATGCGGGCTTCGTGTGCTTCGGATCAGGGAAATATGAGTCCATGAAAGCCGTATCGTTATACATGAAGCTGTCGACATCAAGATAGCTGTCATCGACATCGACACCACGGAGCACTGAATGCATAGCACCCTCGTAATGCACAAGGCGCGTGTTGTCGCGCCCCTTCACCCATCTGGCCGTCTCGATGAAGCACTCCCCGTATCCTGATTCATTGCCAAGCGACCACATGAAGATACATGTCTGGTTCTTCAGGACCTCGACATTCCTCTCATTGCGGTCAAGGATCATGGGCAGGAAGCGCCTGTCACGCGCAATAGTGTCGAAATTCCACTGATGTGAGCCACCTGCGAGATGTGAAACTCCATGGCACTCGACATCGGCCTCGGAGACCACATAGAAACCATACTCGGAGCACAGTTCGTAGAACCACGGACAGTCAGGATAATGGCTGGTGCGGATGGTGTTGAAGTTGTAAGCCTTCATCATCCTCAGGTCTTCCATCGCATCATCGAGGGTGACAGTCGCGCCGGTAACAGGATTGCTCTCATGCCTGTTCGCGCCAAGGAACTTCACGGCCTTGCCGTTGAAAAGCACGGTACTGTTCTCAATCCAGACACTGCGGCAACCTGTCTTCTGCACGATAGTCTCTCCCGGCACGGAAAGCGTGACGGTATAAAGGTAAGGATCCTCGGCACTCCAGAGGCGAGGGTTATCAATATGGAAAGAAACAGTCTCCCCTGCAGACGATGCCTTGCAAAGTTCCTTTCCTTCAGCATCCGAGAGCACGATTTCTATACGGGGAGATCCCGCAACGGATTCAAAGGAGACTCTGACATCACCATGCATATCCGCGGTGACGGTGTAATCCACGATATGCTCATCCGGCCTGTCCAGGAGATGCACTGGACGGAAGATTCCTGACCAGCGGAACTTATCCTGGTCCTCCAGATAAGAGCCATCCGAATACTTGAGCACAGCCACGGACAGCCTGTTGCTTCCGCTCTTGAGCTTGTCCGTTACATCAAATTCGGAGGGGCTGTGAGGCACTTCGCTATAACCGACAAACACACCATTCAGATAGACAAAATACGCCGAATCCACACCTTCGAAATACAGGTAATAGCGTCTTCCTTCCTTCTTTTCCTTCTCGAAATCCTTTATATAGACACCTGTGGGGTTATCAGCGGGGACATATGGAGGATCATATGGGAAAGGATAATTCACATTGGTATACATCTTTCCCACATAACCAAGCATCTCCAGAGATGAAGGAACCGGGATGGTATCATAATCGGAAGCATCTGTTTCCGGTGAAATGAACGAGCTGTCGACATCCTCCGGGGATGGATACATGCGGAATCTCCAGTCATCGCCGGAAAGATCAAGGGTTGTCCCCCTTCCGCTGTCATCAAGGGGCATGTAATATGCCCTGCTTCTCTCTGTTCCGACATGCTGGACAGAGAGATTTTCATAGTATTTCTCGAATCTCATATCCGGATTCTCTCACAGCTTGCCTCCTTTCGGCTAGACAGAAAGAGGGGAACTGCGATGAAATCCCCGTCACAGCAACTATCGCAAAGAAAATGTCACCTCTGAAGCAGAATCTGCCCTGTAGTACCTGTAGCTTTGAGATAAGATAGCATTATGGAAGAATATATCGTCAAAACACTTGCCCCAAAGCTGAGAGGCGATGGAGGATGGGTAGAATTCGTATCCTATGAAAACGGAACGCTCAGGCTTGTCTTCAGAGGCGAATGCTCAAAATGCCTGATCCTTAACAGATGCACTGACTGGATGGAGAAAGAGATCCTCCGTGATCTCGGAGAGACTGTGCACATCGAAGCAATCCGCAGAAAGCCCTATTTCTGGGACATGGCATAGGAGGGGGGAAATGGCATTCGTAGAAGTCATAAGAAGAAGTATGAGACCGGAGGAATGGACAGACCTCAGGTATTCATGGCTCAGAAGGGGAATCATTAAGGACAGTGTCGAGATTACGGACCTCAGAATCCGTGATGCCAGGCAGATCAGCGAGAATGAATTCGAATACTATCCAGAGGGATGGAGACCTCTCGTAAATGGCGATATGTACTTCACACCCGATGGAACGGCCTTCATCGAGGGCGAGGCTGTTGTTCCAGAATCTCTCAGGGGAGAAGAACTCTGGCTTTACCATCATACGGCAGCTGAGATGATCGTGAAGGTGAACGGACGCTACGCTGGTGGCATTGACCCGAACAGGGACAGGATGCCGCTCTCCCCGTTCATCGGACCGGATGGAAAGGTGAAGATCGAGATTGAGGGCTATAACAGATCAAAACCGGATGATGAGAGAAACCCGGAATCAATGGCCTCCCGCGGATGCCGCCAGATTTTCACAGGCATGTACATCGTCACGCTCAGGAAGGATGTCCTCGGACTGTATTACGACATGACGATGCTCATTGACGTCACGAAGTCCAGGCATTTCGACGAAGATGCCAGGGCATATATCGCGAAGGAACTCAATGCAGCGCTCAACTATGTGAATTTCGAGACATTCGAAGGTGCTGATAAGGCGCGCGAGCATATAGAGAAGAGAATCTTCCAGAACACTGACTTCAGATCTTCCGGCAACGTGGCGCTCATCGGACACTCCCATCTTGATATAGCCTACTACTGGAGGCGCATCCACGTCGTGGAGAAGAACGCAAGGACCATACTCATCCAGATGAGGCTGATGGATCAGTACCCTGACTTCCATTACACGCACACGCAGCCATATGTCTATGAGACACTGGAAAAGTACCATCCAGAGCTGTTCGCGGAGCTCAAGGAGAAGGTGAAAAACGGCCAGTTCGAGCCTGTCGGAGCCATGTATGTCGAGCCGGACTGCAACATTCCATCCGCGGAAAGCCTCGTCAGGCAGTGCCTCTATGGCCAGCATTATTACAGGAAAGCCTTTGGCCTCACTGTGGATACAGCATGGCTTCCGGATGTCTTCGGCAACAGCTGGATACTGCCACAGATACTCCGGAAATCAGGAGTGAACTATTTCATCTCCAACAAGATGAGCACCTGGAACGACACAAACCGCTTCCCGCACAACAACTTCCTCTGGAAGGGTCTGGATGGCACCACTATCTACGCATGCGTGCCTCCGACACACTTCATAACCTGGAACATGCCAAGCCAGATCATGGAGAACTGGGATGCTTATCAGGATAAGGAGAGAGGGGGAGCAACGCTCTCGATGTTCGGCTATGGGGACGGTGGCAGCGGCGTCACGGAAGAGATGATCGAGATGATGCATCGCTTTGACAAGCTCAGCCTCATGCCGAAGACAAAGCACATGAGGGCAGATGAGTATCTCCACAGCAATTTCGACGGGAACACAGAGCTGTCTGTATGGGATGGTGAGCTCTACCTCGAGATGCATCGCGGGACATTCACGACAAAATCCAATCTAAAGGCATACAACAGAAAGCTTGAGTCGAAGCTGAGAAGCGCGGAAATCGTATCCCTCATAAGGGCGAAGGAAGGAAAGGCATATCCTGCTGATGAGATAAGAGACACATACAAGAAGTTCCTCCTCAACCAGTTCCATGACATCCTTCCCGGCAGCCATATCAATCCTGTTTACGAGGATGCGATGAACGACTACCGCGCGGTGGATGCTTCGCTGGATGCCATCCTGGAAGAGAAAGGCAATCTTTACTTCAACTCCCTCAACTGGCAGAGGAAGGGTGTGCATTTCATCGAGTCAGAGAAGGGCGGCAGCATAAGGCATGGCGTGAAGGGATACTTCACCTACCCCGCTATCGGCTCACTGACAACAGGAAAGGCTGAGGACCTCACATCCGGAGATTCCTCATGGCTCAAGGCTAATGGACTCAAGGTGCAGACGCCATACTACTCCATCCTCTTCAATGAGGACGGTTCCTTCAGCAGCCTCGCCGATGCGAAGACCGGCAGGGAATGGGTAAAAGGCGGCTTCAATAAGCTCCACCTCTTCCAGGACACTCCGGGCATGTACGATGCCTGGGATATCCTCCCCAACTACGATGAGGTTGAGTATGAGCTCTCTGTTGAGAAACCGCTCTCACTCGACAAGGCCGACAGCGTCTCTGCAGAATTCTCGGCGGTGATGAAGACACCGGGCGGAAAGAGCACATGGAAGATGGTGATCAGGCTCTTCAAGGATTCTCCTGAGATTGAGACGGAACACATCGTTGACTGGGATGAGAAGCACAAGCTCATGAAGGCTGAATTCTCATGCAATGTCCTCTCCAGGGCACTCATCACGGACACAAGCGCCGGATACGCTTCCAGGGAGACGCATAAGAATACTACATGGCAGCAGGCAAGATTCGAGGTCTCAACACACCTCTGGACCGATTTCTCAGAAGCTGATGGCGGCGTTGCGGTCATCAATGAGGGAAAATATGGTCTTGGCGTGCAGGAAGACGGATTCTCTGTCAGCCTCCTGAGATCAAACATCAGACCGGACATCATGTCAGATATCGGGCATCATGATTTCTGCCTCACGATCCTGCCCCATGAAGGCAATGCGGTCGAGGCCGGCATCAACCGGAGAGCCATCGAATACAACACACCGCTCATCAGGACGGAGAAGGAACTTTCCGCTTCATGGGACTTCGGACCTCTCTATCTTGAGGCTGCAAAACTCTCGGAGGACGGAAAGAAGATCGTATACCGCCTCTCAGAGCAGGACGGCAAGAGAGGTGTGGTCGATCTTGGACGCAAGGTTGAGACGATGAACATGCTCGAGGATCACGAAGGCTGGACAGAAAGAATTGAATACAAGCCTTTCGAGATCATCACAATCGCTGAGGAAATCGGCTGATAAAGAAAAGCTGCAGGCAGCCCCTGCAGCTTATTATCTGGTTACAAAAGGAGAACAGAATGGAAAAGGAAACAGAAAGAAGATATGCCCAGTGGCTTGAGAACGAGCTCTACGATGCGGATCTCAAAGCAGAGCTGGAAACAATCAAGGGCGATGAAGAGAAAATCAATGACGCTTTCTACCGCGATCTTGAATTCGGCACAGGCGGACTGAGGGGCGTCATCGGGGCTGGCACAAACAGGATGAACGTCATGACCGTCGCCAAGGCAAGCCAGGGCTATGCGGAGTATCTCAACAGGACATTCAGCAATCCGTCAGTTGCCATCGCGCATGACAGCAGGATCAAATCAGACCTGTTCTCTGAGACTGCAGCATCTGTTTTCGCCGCGAATGGCATCAAGGTTCACATGTACCCCACCCTCATGCCTACTCCTTCACTCTCTTTCGCTGTCCGCTATCTGAAATGCTCTGGCGGAATTGTCGTCACAGCAAGCCACAACCCTGCGAAATACAATGGATACAAGGTCTACGGACCGGATGGCTGCCAGATCACAACGAAGGCTGCGGAGGAAATCCAGAAGGCGATCAACGGCATCGACATCTTCTCGGGAATAAAGAGGATCAGCTTCGATGATGGTCTCAAGTGCGGCAAGATCGAATGGATTGGCGATGAAACCATCAACGCGTTCATCGATGCGGTCTCCAACGAGTCTCTTCTGAAAGATAACGACGGGGACAAGAATCTCTCCATCGTCTATACACCGCTCAATGGCGCCGGACTGAGGTGCGTGACAACCTGCCTGAGAAAGAACGGATACACAAACATCCATGTGGTCAAGGAACAGGAGAATCCTGACGGGAATTTCCCGACATGTCCGTATCCTAACCCAGAGATCAGGGAGGCTCTGGAGCTTGGACTCAGGGATGCGGAGGCAACCGGCAGTGACATCCTCATCGCCACAGATCCTGATTCAGACAGAGTCGGAATAGCAGTAAGGAACACGGAAGGCGGCTATACACTGCTCTCAGGCAATGAGACAGGAGTGCTTCTTCTCAACTGGATTGCCACAAGGCGCAACGAGCTTGGTCAGATGCCAGAAAAGCCTGTTGCGGTAAAGACTATCGTAACCACGGACATGGCTGCGCGCATCGCGGAGCATTATGGCATTGAGATGAGAGAGGTGCTGACAGGCTTCAAGTATATCGGGGAGCAGATCGGTCTTCTTGAGAAAGACGGAGAAGCGTCCAGATACATCTTCGGTTTCGAGGAAAGCTATGGCTACCTCACCGGAAGCTATGTACGTGACAAGGATGCCGTCGACGGCTCGATGATGATCGCAGACATGACAGCATACTACAGGAAGAGAGGAAAAAGCCTTCTTGATGTGCTTTCAGAACTCTACCAGACATACGGCTACTTCTATAACACGCTTCACAGCTATGAATTCGAGGGAGAGGCCGGATTCGAGAAGATGAAGGCAATGACAAAGAAACTCAGGACGGAACCTCCCAAGTCTTTTGCCGGCAGCGCTGTCGTCACAAGGAATGACTATCTGAATTCCGTATCAACGGACAAGAATGGGAAGGAGACAAGAATCGAGCTTCCTGTCTCTGATGTGATGAAGTTCATCACGGAAAGCGGGATATCAGTTGTCGTGAGACCTTCTGGGACAGAACCTAAGCTCAAAATCTACTTCTCCATCAGGTCAAACGACAAGGAAAAGGCCGCTGAGATAGAAAAGGAGCTGAGAGCTGAGATTGAGAGCTTCCTCGGTATCTGATGCCGAATCACATCCAATGGGCAGGGGCAGAATGCCCCTGTTCCTTCATTCATGCACATAATAGGCGTATCTTCCCTTTCCCTGCAGCTTAAGGCTGCCCTTGATTACCATCTTTTTGAGAATCCTATAAGCCTGATCATTGCTGATTCCAAGAAACCTTGCGGCATCATCCCTACGGACCATGCCATTGTTCATGACTAATTTCATGATAAGATCCTCGCCCCTTGCAATCGCGCTGTCTGAAAGCACCATTGTACCGTTGTCTTTTTCAGGGAAGCTATAGTTTCCTCTTTTCAGCACATATGATGAATACTTTCTGCTGCCTGTTTCTGCCACAAGACCACACGAGACAAGACGCTCCAGATTACCCTGCACACGGCTTATACTGATTGAGAGCAAGGAAGAGAGGGAATCAGCAGTAAGAGCCCCCTTCGTTCTCAGAAGAGACAGGATCATCAGCGAATTGATCGAGAGAGTCTGCCTCTCTTTTTGCTCTGCCTCCCTTATCATCCTCATGAAGAAGATATCGGGCGCTGCTCGCTGTATGAAGAGCCTCACCGACCGGCTCGTTGATTCAGAGTAATCTGGCCATGGTCGTCCACAAACAATCGAACCAGCGAAAATCCTATCAATGCCACGTCCAGTGCGCTCTGCAAGACCAAGCCGTTTGAGGGTATCTGCGAGTAAGGGATTTCTTCCATGTGGTTCAGCGGACAGCAGGTTGTGCTGATCAATGCCATCAATGAAGCCTCCGGGACTGCAGATAGTCAGACCATCATCTTCGACTGCAATACGGACGGGCTGCAGGATTGAGTAATCACGATGTGCAAAAGCATTCACGATTCCCTCACGAAAGGCTGTGGGGGAGAATTCCGGCACAGGGACCCTCAGAAGCCCATAATCGGTTTCACGCTCAGGATTCCAGGCCTTCATGTGTGCCTCCAGGATTTCAAGCAGGGATACCAAGGGCTTGCAATATTCCTCATTCACGCGAACTTTTGACCCTTCCAGTACCTGAAAACAGGCAGTTGCTGTAGGCAGCAGTTCTTTGAGGCGGAATGATCTGCCAATCATCAACAACCCCGTGATGGTCGGGTGCAAACCATTATCCTCTCTTTTGACAAACCCAAGTGCCTTATCAAAATCTTCATCATCAAGTTCCAGAAGAGAAGTATCCCCTCCCCTGAGCTGGATGACACTACGGAGCTTATCCCTCTCGGCAGGATCGAAATCCTCTGTAACAGCTCCTGCAACTGCCTGTGCAGAGAAATCCTGCAACCCGAGATATGAAAGCCTTGTATTGATTTCATAAGGATAGAAAGGCACGCTCTCCGGTGAACCGTCAACTTTCAACCTCCGTCGCAGTATCCTCCCATCCGAGGAGGCAACAACTGCCCGGCTCATCGGAATCTCAAGATGCAGAACAGGAATATCCGATTCCGAAATAATCTCAGCACGCACAGCAATCGGAGGGACTGTCCTGTTTGCAATCATGGCAGATACTCCATATACATCAAGATGCTGTTTACGAGCACCACTCAGAGTGCCATCATCCTCCACCCCAATAAAAAGATCCCCGCCTTTCGTGTTTGTCATCCCGACAACAGCATCAATCAGATCCCCATCACTTAGTCCTGTTCTGTCACTTTTGAATTCAACAGTCAGTGCTTCTCTTTCTGGTATAGTGCGCAATCAAAGCCTCCAATCAGATTATAACGCGCGCGTGTTAAAAGTCAAAATATATAACACGCGCATACAACAGTACATCACTTGAAGGCAGACCTGCCTATCTGCTGGGTATCAACTGATTTTGCTTTTCTGATTCTCCATCTCCCTGAGTTCCGGCATTACCATATGGCGCATTGAAAGATATGCGGCAAGGCCTCCGATCACATTGCTTATGGGCTCTGCAAGCATTACGCCATCAACACCGAAGATGTAAGGAAGGAATATGGTAAGAGGCACCACGATGATGACTTTCCTGAAAAGAGAGAAGAACACCGCCTGCTTTGCCTTCCCAAGAGCTACGAATGTCTGCTGCCCTGCCGTCTGGAAAGCCATGAAGAAGAACCCGAAGAAATAAATCCTCATAGCTGAGGCAGAAGCTTCTATCATCGCTTCATCCTGCGTGAACAGCATTGCCATTGCATGTGGGAAAAGGATGATGATCAGCCAGGCAAGCATTGCATAGGTGAATGTGCACACAAGCGTGAAATTGCTCGCCTTGATTGTCCTCCTGCCATTCCGGGCCCCGTAGTTGAAGCTCATGACAGGACTTGCACCGCTGCCGATACCGTTCATGACAGTGTTGTAGACCTCTCGCACGGAATTCATTATCGTCATGACACCGACATAGAGATCCCCTCCCCATATGAATGCGCATTTATTGCAGACAAGCTGGACAACTGAATTGGTGGCGCCCATGGTGAAACCACTCATGCCCAGCGCGATGATCTTCCCGCAGCGTGAAAGCCCGAGCTTCATATCCTGCACCCTGAGCCTGAGCTCTACATTCCTGCTGCAGAGGAAGCTTACAGCGAATATGCAGGAAATCGTCTGACTGAAAACCGTCGCGATTGCAGCTCCCCTCACACCAAGACCGCAGAGAAATATGAGAACTGGATCCAGGATGATATTGATCACAGCGCCGATGATGACAGTAAGCATGCCTATCATCGCGAACCCCTGACTGTTGATGAACGCGTTCATACTGAGAGTCAGGAGTACGGGAATCGTCCCTAGGGAATATATCATCAGATAATCCCTGGCATAAGGATAAGTCGAGTCGCTTGCCCCGAATGCGTAGAGTATCGGCTTGTTGAATGCAAGGACGATGACCATCAGGACAAAGCCAGTGATGACAGAAAGCGTGAAGGAATTGCCCATCACAAGCGAAGCCTCTTTCATATCGCCACGGCCACGCGCCATGGCACAAAGCGGCGCTCCCCCGTTAGGACCATACAGCTTCGCGAACGCGCTTATGAGCGAGATTACAGGGAAGCAGAGACCAAGACCCGTAAGCGCAAGAGAGCCGTTCTCTGCCAGATGGCCGATGTAGATTCTGTCGACCATGTTGTACAGAAGATTCACCAGCTCTGCGACGATAAGAGGCATGGAAACCCTGAGAATAAGCGCTGAGACCTTGCCTTTCGAGAAATCTGCCTGATGGATTTTCACTGCTTTTCCTTTGCAGCAGATTATATTCCCATTGGAAGATGACAGCAATCAGCACGCATCTCACAGCAGCAGCAGAATGGAAATGGCCGGTTCCCCGGCCACTGTATCAGAACTCGTATCCCACGCTGACTCCGAAACCAAGAGCATCCAGAGCCGTGAAGATCTCTACGGTGAATCCTCCCGTCTCCACGCCGAAGTACAGATTCCTTCTGGCGTATTCCATGTAAAGCATCACGCTTTCATTGAGATCATACTCAGCATGAAGCTGGAAAAGCGTCCATGGGTCGAAGCGGTATCCATTGACATGCTTTAGGACTATCAGCTGATCGAAGATATTGCAGAGCATCACCTCTCCCCTGATGCTGCCATAATCCAGAAAGAGGGTGAGCGTTGCATCAAAGGGCTCGAAATAGAGGTTGTCATCATGATGGAAGGCAAAGGATGTCAGGAAGTCCTCCGCTGTGAAATACCAGTATGTCTGCAGAGAAGGAATATGCTTAAGATCGAACGAGAGCGAAAGCTCATCATTGATGTTGTACAGAAGCCCCAGGTTCAGATCAATACCAATCCCCAGATAGAAGATATTCGAGGCAAGGAGGCTGAAAGGATTGCCGCTGAGGCGTCCAATCAGGTAATCGGCATTAAGGAAGCTTGACCGGAAATAAACCTGCGGGCTGGCAGAGAATCCGACAGCGAGAATATCATCATAGACATACGCGCCATATCCGAGATCCGCGCCAAATGCGAGCCCGAACTCATTGCCATAGGTATAATCCGCAGACGACATCTGCGGCAGCAGTGAGGACGCGCCATCAAAGAAGAAATTGACATTCCAGTTCCATCCGAAACCATCCTTGACCTCTCCGCCATCCATGACAAGGTCCAGCGTCATACCGCTTGTGATAAGCGAATACGGGTAATCGACAACACCTTTGCTAAGGGCATTGGCCGCTGCCCATGCTTTGTTCTCATCGCTGAGCACTGTCTCAAAACGGCCGCCTTCTTTGAAATACTCCCTCACGAAATATGCTGTCTCCTCATCGGTATTGCCTCTCGTCGGGAATCCGAGATCAGCGCTGAGAGCCGAGGCGATGTCATCGTAATGAGCTGCAAGGAACTCATCATCGCTCTCATAGAGCGCTTTCTGCATGTAAGCTGCAGCTTTCTGAAGACTGCCGACAGGATTTGCAAGGAATGAAAGTCCCGCGACATCACTGCCAAACCCCGCCTTGATACCGAAGGTGGTCTTCGATTCCGTCTCGGCAAGAAGGCCAGGATGACGCACCCAGGCATCGGTGTCCCTGATACCGGGAGCGGGAACAGCGGCAGCAGAGAGAGAGGAAACAGTGATGATGATCAGCAAAAGAATCAGTGCAGTCTTTCTCATATTGTTGCCTCCATTTCCAGGATGAATGCGTACTTATCATCGGAACCAAACAATGCCTTGAGCTCTGGCTCCGGAGCGATATTCTTCCTTATGAAGGTATTGCCCACAGCTGCCATTCCCGTGCTTGTTATCTTATTGAAGAAGATAAGCGAGGCATTTCCATCCTCATCCTCCGTGAGCGTGTAGCTTGAAGTTGTATCAGCAGAAACCGCGGGAAGCCCGCTCATCGTCGCATTGGAGCTGTTGACTGCGGAATATGAATCCGCGGCGGCTGTATATGATACGACCTTCCAGTAATTCACCACTGCTGTGCTTGTATTCCACTTGCCGTTGTTCCACTGGTAAGTCCGCTGGTAAGGCGTATTGCCCTCGTACTGGATTTCAGTGCCTATGGCAACCTCTCCATCAATAAGTGGCGAGATTCTCATGTCGCTGCGCTTCTCGGTATTGGCAGGATCTTCAGGAGATGCGTAGAAATAGTACTTGGACTGGGATCCTGGATTCTCATCCTTTGCGAATCTAATATCCACGATGAACGCATCCATATAGATCCTGTCAGGATTCTTTTCAGGACACCTGTAAGCATAAGTTCCGGTGAAATCATCCGTGGTGAACTGCGGGATTATGATCTCCTCATCCCCTACGGTTATCTTTCCACCCCGATATGATGTGTCGCTGCTGAGCCCGGAGATGATGAGCTCAAGCTCCTTCTCATCATTGAACCTGGCATGGAATCCAGCAGTAGGCTCATTGGTGATCTCTCCATAGAACATCGATGTGTCGATATTCTCCGGAACGCGGATCGTGACCTTGTAATGCTGCCTCATGACTTCGTGGCTTACGATCATATCCTCAAGAGGCACTGTATATGGGATACTGGGGCTGACAACCATGCCCTCGGGCCCCGTCGCCACGGCGCAGAAGACGCCGGAGTCGAAACCCTCGAAGGATGAAGGCGTGAAAGTGTAAGAGCTTCCGGAAACCGCAGCAGAGGCCAGGACAGCCCTTGTCTCCGTGTTCATGATCTCGACGCTTCTGTATCCGGAAGGAATACCGGAAACTGAAAGATTATCACCGGAAAGATTGAGGCTCAGAACAGCAGGAGCTGTATACCGCTCGATGACAATCGTCTCTGGAAGCTCTCCATAAACATCATCCCCATATGAGTGGAAAAGCTGTATCTCCTGCCTGCTCCTGCCAATGCCTTCAAGCGTGAAGGAGGACACGGAGCGGAATTCCTGCTCTTCCCCATCAGTGAAGAGGACTTTATAGGACATCTCTCCGGGTTTGGGCTCATCGATGACAGCTATCTCTGCACAGTCCTCCCCCCTTTCCACGACATATCCATGCGGCTCTATGCTGTTTATTTCCACTTCGCTGTACCTGACGGCAAGGTTGCTTCTGACTCTCTGCCAGCCGGGATCGGCGACTGCGGAGGGAACTGGGGCGGAAGAGGCCCAGATTGTTATGTCATATTCTGTCTTCTCCCTTTCCGGAAGCGGGATGAGCATCGTGTAGCGCCCGCTACGCGGATGAAACTCGACCTTGCCGGCTATCGGATCCGTATCCGCATCAAAAGTATAGCCATACGATCTGGCTTCATCGACAGCTGGGAAGCTGGCTGTTATACCGCGCTCATTCCAGGATGCTCTCACGCCGTGGATACTCTCCTCATCCACAGTGAAATCCGGAGCCGCGATATCATCATTGCTCACCGGAGAGCAGGAAAGCAGCAGTGAAAGTATGAGAGAAATGAGGAGAAATCCTCGCAGAACTGTTTTGTTTTTCATCTGAACCTCGTGGTCATGGTATGCCAACAACGCTTATATTGCAAGGAATTGTCCGGACAGCTCCGCCCATCGCTTACTGATAATAGCTATTTCGGCATATAGCGCGTATCATCTTAGATATGGATACAAGACTCAGACCACTATTCACACCGTGGAAAATCGGAAACTGCGAGATCAAGAACCGCATCGTACTCACCAGCATGGGTGGCACGGACCTCTTCGGCTGGATGGAGAAGAATCATTTCGATAAAGCCGGCGCACGCTTCATCATGGAAGTGGCAAAGAACAATGCCGGTCTTGTGCTGCCAGGATGTCAGCCTGTCTACAACCCGATGTTCGGGCAATGGCTTCACAAGAACAAGAAGATGTACAGGGATCTGAAGGAATGGATGCCAGAATTCCACAAGACAGGCGCCAAGCTCTTCGTGCAGCTCACTGCAGGATTCGGGCGTTCTTTCACTATCAGCAGCATGATGGAGATGCTCTATACAACGCCAGTCGTGAGAACGCTGTCAAAGCCTTTCATGAATCTTGACAGGATCACGGCCTCCGCCAGCCCCTCCCCGAACAGATGGTCTGACAAAGTGCCATCACGCGAGATGACGAAGAAGGAAATCAAAGAGATGGTGAACGCTTTCGCAGAAAGCTCCCTTCTCCTCAAAGAAGCCGGCGTCGATGGCGTGGAGATCCATGCGGTGCATGAAGGATATCTTCTCGATCAGTTCACTCTGCCCTATGTGAACAAGAGGACGGATGAATATGGCGGATCGATGGAGAACAGATACCGCTTCGCCATCGAGATAGTGCAGGCAATAAAGGAAAAGTGCGGCAAGGACTTCCCTGTTTCGCTCAGATACAGTGTCGTGTCAAAGACAAAAGGCTTCAGGATGGGCGCTCTCCCCGGCGAGGAGTATAAGGAAGCCGGCAGGGATATGGAGGAATCGGAGAAAGCTGTTCGCATGCTGCAGGATGCGGGATACGACATGCTCAATTGCGACAACGGCACATACGATGCCTGGTACTGGGCTCATCCGCCTATCTACATGCCGGAGAACTGCAACCTCGAGGATACGGAACATATCAGGAAATTCGTGGACATCCCTGTTGTTGCCGCGGGACGCCTTGATCCTTTCGTAGCTGCAAAAGCCATTGAGGAAGGAAAGCTTGACGGTGCCGGATTCGCGCGTCAGTTCCTGGCTGACCAGGAATGGGTGACAAAGCTCATCAATGACAAGGCGGAGGACATAAGGCCTTGCATTCTCTGTCATAACGGATGTTTCAACATGACACACTACAGAGGCGTGCCGAATGACCAGGATCTGATGGACAGCCTTCATCTTGCACGCTGCGCGGTGAATGCGGAGACCATGCAGTGGAACAAGCATCGCATCAAGCCGGCAAAGAGAAAGAAGACTGTCGCGATCATCGGCGGAGGCATCGGAGGAATGGAGGCCGCGAGAGTGCTGAAGCTCAGAGGGCACAATCCTGTCATCTACGAGAAATCCGATGAGCTTGGAGGTACATTCATCGCCGCAAGCGCTGAATCCTATAAAGGAAAGCTGAGAGATCTTCTCGCCTGGTACAGGAGGGAAATGGACAAGCTCGGAATCGAAATCAGGCTCGGCACGGAAGTCAAGGATGCCAGCACGCTCAATGCTGATGAGGTAATCATCGCGACAGGAGCAAAGCCAAGAAAGCTGAACGTCCCTGGTTTTGAGAAAACCATCGAGGCATGCGAGTACCTCAGGGGCAAAGACGTAGGCAATCGTGTTGCGGTCATCGGCGGAGGTCTTACAGGCTGCGAGATAGCCTACGAGCTTGCGCTGGAAGGCAAGGAAGTCACTATTGTCGAGATGAAGGATGACCTCATTGCCCAAAAAGGCGTCTGTCTTGCAAACAGCTCCTATCTCAGGGAATGGTTCGCTCTCAACAAGACATCTGTCTATCTTGAATCCTCGCTCAAAGAAGTCAGGGATGGATCCATTGTGATCGGATGCAAAGACGGAAGCGACAAGGAGATACCATGCGACAGTGTCATCAGCAGCGTGGGATACATCCCTGCTCCGCTTTCCAAGTCAGGGCATCTTGTTGGGGACTGCTCCCATGTAGGCAATCTCAGAACTGTCATATGGCAGGCATATGAAACGGCAATGAAGATCTGATGTCTTTCTATATCGTAGGAAGGAGATTGGAAGAACGATAACAGTTCCTGCAACGTCAATGTTCACGTCAAAGCTACCAGACCAAACAGTCCGGGCAGAAAACCAGATTTAACTCTGTATTCTGCCCTTTCTCTTATTAAGAGAAATTACTAACTGAGAAATCTCAGGAAAAAAAGGAAATGCATAACAGAATACCCATAATCCAAAAACAATGAAGGATTAGCAAACCGGCTATCTCTAATTATTCATAAACTTAATCAAGGCCTATGGATACCACATGTATCCAAGATTTTTGAAACTACCTCGTGAACCGTTGTGTAAGGATTATCTGGGTAAATCTTAACCTTCTTATAAAGCTCACATCGCCGATCGGGATATTGCTTCAGATCGCATATCTTCTTGGCTCTGTCTATAGCTTTAAATATAGAGCCTAGAGTGACATATTTTTGCAGTATGTCACAGAATTCATCTTTTTCCTTATACTCATCAAGACCATTATACTTTCTGCCGAAGAATTTATTGATATGTGATAGATACAATCGCCGATTAGAGACAGGCGATGTCATTTCAGTAACATGAAGAAGCATCCAGAGCTCAAATGTATAATTTGAGTAGCCAAGTTTTGTGCTGATCTTAAATTCGTCTTCCGCCTTTTTCATGTCATCAATAAGAGCCTTAAATTGCTTCTTTAATCCTTCATCAGAATAATCCTCAATATCTTGGATATGGAAAAAAGGGAGAGGTCTATTATTGCTATCCGTATCAATAGCCTTATACGCATTGGCCTTTACAAATGCAAAAGGATTCTTTTTCTTGATGGAAAGATTCAACTTGTACTTTCCTTCTGTACAGGAATTAATCAAATCCCTCAGATGCTCAAAATACTGAAGTTCGCAGACATCCCCTTCAACTGAGATATATACTCGCTTAGATTCTTTCATCATTCGGTCCCTCCCATTCTTCACTTCCTATGCACTCCCTCATGATGTCAGTGAAATCCATATCCACTATAGCACCATACCTGCTAATGAAATAATTCTTCATATAATCAGATGTCTTACGTACACTTACAGAACCATTTGCCTTGAAATCAGAGAGCGAATAAAGAATGCTTTCCTTTGTCTTTCCATCACGCTCAACGAATTTAATCTCATCACGACGGAGAAGCTTATGATTAAGATATATCGGATTATGCGTATTGAATATCAGCTGGGCTTTTCTAATATTCACATCATCATTATGGAATATTGAGATGATATTCATCATAATCATCGGGTGGATTGAAGCATCTAATTCATCAGCTATAAGCGTGGCGCCTCTCCTTAATGCAGTGACAACTGCTGGCATTATTGAAATAAGATGCAGAGTTCCAGATGATTCAATAAGCTCAGAATCTATTCCTTTCAAAGAATGCTTGGCTTCATCCTTATTTAATACAGAAAAAAGCCTTACAGAATGATCATTTTCATTCTTTACATATGCAAAGTCACTGCCAAATATACCAGCTTCCTGTGCTATTTTATTAATATTTTTCTCTATGATTGCTTCACTGCCAAAGACAGATTCGGGTGGAAATATCCTAGCTCTATCTGCAGAATTCAACACAATCAGATACGCAGAAAACCAGCGGATTATCTCACTGACAATCCTTTTGCTGCAAAAAGAATTGAAATCTGAAGTCAGCAAAAGGCTCTCGGGTGCAAGGTTATCGCTCATAGTAACCCTTATATCCGATGTCTCATCCTGTTTATATCCTACATTCAGGAATTCACTGATTGATTTCAGTTCAAGATATTCAACGCTGCTCTCTGTTCTGGTAAAGACCAGTTTATCATTCACCCAGAGCTGCTCAAATCCAACGCTCCTTTTATTATCCTTATCAAAGAAACCACCTATATTCATGGCAAGGATGTACCTGTATTTGTGAGCTCTCGTGGTAAATGCAATATCAAATGACACTGGTTCTACAGTATCATTAAAAGCGAAGGGAACAAGCCACATGGCATTGCTTACTCTATCATGAAGGACATCTGTCTCTTCGTCCCTGATGTTTCCTCTAAGCACAATTCTCTTGAAGCATGACAGAGCATTTATCAGAGTCGTCTTTCCTGCAGCATTGGGCCCATATATGACTGAAGTAGACAATGCAGAGATATTTTTTCTGCCGATTTTGTCATTGAGTATGCTGTATTTCAGTTCTGTAAGACGTTTTTCTGGGACCATATTCAGAATTGCTTCTTTTCTGAATGATTTGAAATTCTTGCAGCGGAATGACAGAAGCATGGCAGACTCCCAAGATTATCAAGGATATATGCCAGAAAATGGCACATGTTGTATGATATAACAAATCAGGAAATGTTCAATCCTTATCTACTGCATTTGCGCTATAGATTGAACAACTGTCACGGAATATCCTGACAACGCCCTCCGGACAAACATAAAGCTAGATCGGCCAATCAGGACTTCACCTGCAGAATTCAAACCCGTACGAATTGATCTGAAATACAAATTTGAGGGTTCTCAAAGGAAGGCGCACAATCTCACTATTCTCGATTGGGAAGCCTACATGCTCTACAGAAAACAGAGGAAAATGGGAAAAACTCACGAAGAGTCGAAAAAAGGGACCGTTGACAAATTCAGCTCATACATCGGCTGGGATGATCTCTATCTCTTCCTAGGGACAAGAAAAGAAGAACATATGAGAGGATTCAAGCAGCCATTCTCTATTATCGGCGTGTTCTATCCCCCTAAAGCTATCGGAACCAAGAGAGCTGAAGAGAAAGCAAGTGGACAACAGTTCCTTTTCTGAAAAGATGCTAGCGTTCCTGCGAGCCTCTCTTACCCCGCTCTTTTCGTAAATCACAAGCATTTTGCTGCCATGCAATAACCACTGCCTATCCCTCATGCGGCAACAGATGCTGAAACACATTATCAGTCTTTCAGGGCAGTTAATGGTATCACATACACACCGTCAGGCCTCTGGTATGCTGCGATTGACATGCCGCATATCACACACAGGACTTTCGGCGCAATGCTCCCCCCTTCTCTGAACTTCCTGCTTATCTTCAACAGGTTCGAAGCCGCATTATCAATCTGATTCGCACCAAGTTTGATTTCAAAGGCTCCCCATTCCCCATCTGGCATTTCAACAACAGCGTCAATCTCATTATTCCTATAATCCTGATAATGATAGACTTCAGCCTTTGAGGCCGAAGCATAAGTAAGCAAGTCCCTCAGACAAAGCGATTCGAAAAGAAACCCGAAAGTCCGTAAATCGGCAATCAGCTTCTACTCCGTCAGATGAAGCAAAGATGCAGGAAGAGATGGGTCAGGAAAATGATGCTTTTCTGCTTGCTTTACTCTGATAGGAGAGCGGATTTCAGCAGAGAAAGGAGGAATGTTCTCGGTGACAAACAGCTGCTCAAGGACGGAAAGATAATCAGAAACAGTATCGATGCTTATGCTTTGATAATCATGAACACATATATCCTGCCATATTTTCTTTGTCGTACAGGTCGTACTCTCATTCCTTGCAAGTGATCTGAGAAGAAGATTCATGCGATGGGAGTCACGCCTGACATTGTCCACTTTAAACATATCGGTCTCTAACAGCGCTTTGATATATTCATCCGCAATCAGACGGCTGCCGCCTTCCGGCCACCCTCCGTTTATAATGAAAGAAGCAAGTCTGCTCAGACTGATTTCACCTGTCATGCATGGAGAAAATGAGCCTGTCATCAGATCATGCAAAGAGACATCACCGCTGGAATCCCCGCTCTCGAACAAAGACATCGGCCTCATTCTTAATCTGGCAATACGTCCGGCTCCGCTGTGACTTGGCTGGTTTTCCTCATTTCTCGATACAGTCGCAGAACCAGTAAGTATGAACCGCCCTATCTTTCCTCTTCTGTCGATCTCATGTCGGACAGCATCCCACAGGTTCGGAACATCCTGCCATTCATCTATAAGTCTGGGAGTCTCTCCCTGGATGGCAATATCCGGAGAGATTTCAGCAAGGGAACGCGCCTGGAAATTATTCGCACTATCATCAAGATAAATGGCGCTGCTGGCATGATGCGCGCTTGTCCATGTCTTGCCACACCACTTCGGCCATCGTATCAATATGCCGCCGAAATTTGAAAGATACTCCTCAACAAGGGAATCAATGATTCTCTTACGATACAAGTCATTTTTCATTCTGAAAATCTCCCTGATAAACGTCATTCTAATAGGAAGATTGTATTTTCAAACCAAATCCGTTAGATTTCATGGATTTGTTCCATCAGATTTCAAGGATTTATTCCGTCAGATTTCATTATCAGCAAGCAGAAGAGACGAAATATCCCTGCCGGGAACAATCAGCAGGGAATCATCTTTTTCAGCGCTCTACTTCAACAACACCATCATCCTTCACAGTGATCCTGTCACCACTCTGGACATACTCAAGGAATTCATCTCCCAATCCATCGACTGTCGGCATCGAGTTGTCTGTCCAGACATCTGCAAGAATTGCGCCGGCAGCGGCGAGGGAATCAATCTCCTTGGAGAAGAGAAGGCACGCAGGCTGACGTGACATGCAGGCAGCGGTATAAAGAACAAGGCCACCTGTTGTGGAACCTATGGTCTGGGGCATGCATAACGCTTTCCCAGCCATTGGCTTCTTGTACAGATCCGCGTTGTTCTGATCAGAGCACTTACCGGTCTTGTCGCCGAACATCAGCGAATGCTGATAACTTGCCAGCGTGTTGAATCCGCCTTTGGAGACAAGAGCCTCTGCGCTTACGTTTCCTTTGACAACTGCCCTGCCCTTGAAAGTCCTTACGCTCATCTTGCACCTCCTGTGATCATCGCCAAAAGCTCATCCTCCTTGAAATAGCGGGCTGATGTGTATGTCCTGAGTTTGTTGGAGCATGTGATGACAGGCATCGAGGCACACTGCGGATTGTTCATATACATCAGCGGACAGATATGGCTGAGGACCACACCTGATGACTGGAGTCTTCTGCCTTTCTCGCTTGCCTTGAACTTATCCATGACAGCGGGAGCCGCTGTCATCACAGTCGGAACTGAGACCTTCCGGAGACTCTTCGCCTTCAGCGCGGCGTCGATTCTGTCACTCCACGCTTCAAGCTGAGCATATGAAAGATGCGGGCAGCCTATGAAAGCAAGCTTGGGCTTCGCGTTCCTATCCTTCCAGATCACAGGATAATTGCGCTCCGTTTCCTCAAGCACATGGTCATCAATGATGAATGTCCTGTATCCTTCCCTCAGAAGGCTCCTGCCCTGCTTTACCGCCTCAGGCGTGAGATTCTCGATATGATAAAGCCCGACAGCTCCGTTTGATGCCGTGGCGGCCCCGAAGTCCTTGAAGTATGCCTTTGCATCATCATCGAGCGATGTGAAGTACTTATCCATACCGACAACATATGGTACGGCTTCCATCACCTTCATGCCGATGGCTGAGCCAAGAAGCTGAGCCTCCGGTTTCTTTGTCGTCCGCACTTCCACAAGCCAGTCAGCTTTCCTGCCATCATCTGTGAGAAGGCCGAAATACGGCACACAGCCGACAATGGATCCGAAGAGATCCAGGATCCCGCTGTTGCGGTTGCATCTCGCGCCAAGCACGCTGTTGGCATAGACCACGGCAGAACTCTCAGCCCATGAGAGGATATCTCCTTCCTTTGGAACATTTCCCACCTCGTCCATATAGCATGTGCATGTATAGGCATCGCTGGACATGATACCAAGCTTCTCAAGCTGGGCATCGTAGTCCTTCTGTTTTGAGTACATGACCTTGAAGAAGATACTCTGGATCAGGTTCTTCGGCACGCAGTCCTCAAGAGGACGCGGATCGACGGAGAATTTCTGCGAAGAAAGCGCGCCCCCATCGATGAGCGTATCCATCAGGTCATATACAGGCTTCATAACAGAGAGCCCGAAGCTTGTAACAAGGTGCCCATACTCCCCTGTGATATCTACCATCTTCTCAGAGCCGAATGTCTCTCCATACATGATGAGCGTCCTCATCACCTTTGCTTTGACATCCCCTTCCTTTCCATCGAGGATATCCTGCTGTCTTTTCGTAAGTTCCATACCTAGATTATATCTCCAGAATGATCTTTTTGTAGAAAGCGATGCCGCTGGGGAGCGTGCTCACATCAATATTCTCGTCGATAGCGTGTATCGATTCATACTGCTGGTTGTTTATCTCCAGCGGCGCGAAGCGGATGACACAGTCTGAAATCCTCGTGAAATGCTTGGCATCGGTACCGCCCGTCATGGCATAGGGACAGGTTATGACGCCGGGGAAGACATCCCTGATAACATCCTCCACGCGATGGAAGAGAGGCGTATTATGATCGACAGTGGGACAGGCATGATTGAATGTGATGACCTCTGTCTCTATGTCGTATTTCGCGGCCCTTTCCTTAAGAATCCGCAGCGTCTCATCCGCATCAGTATGGTGAATCACACGGCAGTTACCTGTCACATAAGCCATCTCTGGAAGCACATTCAGCCCCTCAGAGCCCTTTGCCATCGTGAAGGCAACCGTCGTCTTGATCATCGCTGTCGCCAGCCTGTTCACCTTTGGAAGTACCTTCTCAAGAAGGGGAGAGAAAAGCCTTGCATGACGCAGCACGAAGCCCATGCCGCCTTTCATCGTGGGCCCGAGGCGTGAGAACATCTCCAGCGTCGTATCATTCATCTTCGGCTTGAAGGGATCATGTTTCTCGATATCAGCCATGAAGGCCCCAAGACGCACAAGCGGTGTATTCTTTCCCGGAGCAGATGCATGGCCGCCGTTACCGCGCGCTATGAAACGGAAATTGCAGGTACCCTTCTCCAGCGTTCCCATCATCGCGAAGCGCCCCTCAGCGCCTTTGATCGGCTCTGCCTTGATCATGCCGCCCTCATCAAGGACGAGGTATGGATGTATGCCCTTCTTCTCAAGGTAATCAACAGCAAGGACCGCTCCCTGCCCATTGACCTCCTCGCCATCTGATGAGGAGATGTAGATGTCACGGCTGGGAACAACACCTTCTGCAATGAGCTCTTCAACAGCCTCGAAGATGCACATCAGGGAACCTTTGGTGTCGACAGTGCCGCGTCCCCAGACCTTACCCTCCTTGATAACCCCTGAAAACGGGGGTTCTTGCCATTCTCCTTCTGCAGCAACGACATCCTGATGGCTCATCAGGACAATGGGCTCTGAATGATTCTTCCCTTCCCAGCGGATCAGCAGCGCTTCCCCGAACTTCGTTATCTCACAGGAGGAGAACACATGCGGGAAAAGGGATGCGAGCACTTCATGAAATGCCTGGAACTTCTCCGCGTTGCTGTTATCAACAGAGCTTACAGTCTCGCACTGTATCATCCTTGAAAGCTTTTCTTCCGGTCTCATTTGATCCATCCTTTGCGGTAGAAGAGAAAACCTGCCGCTATTGCGATAGCTCCGCACGCGATGATCATGAAGCTTGTAGAATTCACAAGCGACGGAATGATCACGCAAAGAAGCGTCATGAAGAGAAGAGGTATCAGGGTAAGCCTGATGCTCTTCCTAAAATACTGGTATCCGAGCGCGCCGAAAAGAGCCGGGATGACATTATCGAAAGCCGGCTTCAGCACAGGATTGCTCAGGACAGGCGTAAGCGGGATAAGCAGAAGAACGCCAATGAATATGACAACCATCGTCACCAGCGACGATGTCGCTACTGACAGCGTTGATATTATCTCATTCTCTTTCGTGCCCACCTCCGCATGTGCTATATCACGAGCATTGAACGCGCAGGGAAGCTTGAGATTCGTGATGTTACCGGTGATGAACGCAAGATAGCTCGCGCCAGGGCCAAGAAGCGGGACATAGATGAGATACTCTACGATGCATGAAGGAATATAGATGATGAGCACCGCAACAGAAGCCTTCAGGAAGCCATTCCATTGAATCTCCGCTCCTGTGATCAAAGAGAAGACAAACGGAGCTGCAAGGAGCATCAGAAGCGCTATGGAAAGCCCTATGCGACCGCAGCGGTGGATGCTGCTGATGTAGTCTGTATACTCGAAATTCTCTTTCTTCATACCAGTCCTCCCATATTCATGAATACGCTTCCAGCCATGCCGCAGAGCATCGAGAGCGCAAGCGAGAAACTATCCAGGATCTCAGATCCAGTCTTCTTCGCGATTCTCTCAAAAAGCGCCATGAAAAGAGCGGACACAAGAGCCGTGAAGAACGGTATGAATGCCGTTGAGCGTATCGCCATCCCCATATATGAACCGACGAACGCGGAGCAGAGGCCTATCATCATCGCAGTCATCGCGACATTTGCAAAACCACCGCCTTTGCCCTTCTCCGCCTTGTTCCTCTGGAGTGAAAGCTTCGAGGAGTATTTCTTCAGCGTGAATATGGACAAAAGGCATCCCCAGATGATACCGAAAGTCATCACTGCAAGAATCGTGACAAGATTGTCGAGATTCAGCACGGAGCTATCAAGCGCCTTGCCCATGCTCTCCGCAGCCATCTCGGCAACCGTTGCCTCATACTGCAGATTGCCTATAACGGAGAGACGCAGCCAGGATACAGGAACCCCAAGGCTTCCTGAAAGGGCAATGACTCCAAGAAGTATAGAGACAGATGGCAGCACAGTGAATGACGCAGATGATGTGATGGCCTTCTTAAGGACCTTCCTGTCCATTCCTATCGCAAGCCCTGCCCTATAACTCTTCACAATAAAGAGCACGCAGAGCCCCGCGATGAAGAAAAGAACCACTCCGACAACAAGATAGAGCGGTAATGAATTCGCTATTTCAAGATATGACATACCTCACGATATCATTCTCATCAGCAATTGCTCAACCAAGAAAAGCTATAATGAAATTTACCAGCTTTTGCCTTTCACAGAAAGAACAAAGGCTCAGCCAAGCAAATGACTGAGCCGAAAGATTTCATCTAATGGAAGCGCTGCTCCCACCACGATCCACCCAGGTGTTATCACCTGAAGCAAACCTCCGCTTATACTCGCGAACGGTATATACATTGAGTCCAGCAAGTTTAGCGGCTTTTTTATATCCGTATCCCTGCTCAAAGAGCTCTAAGCACTCTCTACGTTTGTCGTTCGGTATCCTGTGCTTCTGGAGGGATGTGGCATTAGTCTCCATATCATCCTCCTGGAAGTCAGCCCTGCTGAAAACCAGCAGAGCAGACTTTAGAATATTTCACAGAATTATCTAGCAACTGTGAGAGTAATTTCCTGTGTGGCTACTTCCTCAATATATGGAGCAGCTGTTTCATCTGCATAAGCAGCAGTTGTATAAGTAATCACAACTGTATATGTATGACCCCACTCCGCATTGAAACTTGAAGAAACTTTGGATCCCGTCTCAGGCGTTCCATCATAAATTGCGATTTCAGGATCATCTACAGTACCATGCTTTGTAGCACCAGTAACCTTGAAATTGCTAAGAACATATGACTCAACATCCGGACTAAGCTTATCAGTAATTGGCGTGGATCCCTCTTCAGTTACATACTCAAGTCCAAATGTACCTTCAACATAAGATACACCATCAAATGTCCAAGTATCTTCACTATCATAGCTCTGGATCTGCTTAGTCTGCTTTACACCCTGTGCATCGACATAGGACACAGTGAAGATTACCTGGTTGCCTGTCTCTTCAATATTCTTGTCGCTTACAACAGAAACAGACTCAATCTTAACTTCAGGCTTTCCATCATAACCTTCGAATACTGTTGTCTCTACAGAAGCATTTGCAATCTTGACAGTATAGTCTGCTGCTCTGTTGCTGATTGTCTGGCCAACTCTGTTGTCATAACCAGATGCAAGACCAAACTCAAGAGCGCTAAGAGCGTCTTCAGCAATGTATCCAAGACCAGCTTCGACTGTGACAGGATCACTTGTGATGAATTCCTTTACTCCCTTAGAAGTCTCTACAAGAGCATAAACCTGATAATCAACAGCCTCTTTACCAACAGTGATGGAATCAGTTTCAACAGTTTCATCATCGCCATTCTTAATGAATGTGTAACCATTTTCGAGAGTGGATACAACACCATCAGCATTAACGGCATTAACTACGAATCCTGCAAGTTTAGATCCTACCATTGGTTCTGTCTTTGCTGCATTCATTGTTTCATACTCGAAGCTTACTTCAAGGTCTGTAGGATAAGCAGTTGCAAGACTATCCTTGATATCCTCAGAATATGCGTACTTCGTTACAGCAGCATTGCCTGTTCCTTCGGTATATGCAACATATACATAGAGAGAATCAGTACCTGCGAATGATGTCGCAGTTGCTTCGGTTACAGAACCTGTAGTCGTTGAATATCCAACCTTAGAAGGTGTTACAGTCTTATCAAGTTCCTCAGCTGTCTCTCCGTCAACAGTATAGCTAGCTGTTACAACAACATCAGATGCTGAGAGAGCAGGTACAGCATTATACTCTTTCATCTTTGCCGGATACTCAAATCCTGTTGCAAATTTGAGTTCAATAGAATCAAGAACTGGAGCAGGAGTTGGTTCAGTAATAGTACCAACATTGACACTCGAAGTACTGACTACTCCATTATACTTTGCGAATACAAACAGATTTGTTGCGCCTTCAGCAGGAACCTTTGTATCTGTTATTTCCGTGAAAGTCGCCCCAGTGGTGGAGTAAACGAAAGTCGGTTCAGAGACATAATCCTTAATTCTATCGCCATTATCTGTATATGTGACAATAAAATCAGCAGGATCGATAACAGGAAGAGCTTCGCCCTTAACTGGCTTATAATCAAGAGCACCAACTTTTGCCGCAGTGATGTCAACAGTTATAGTCTCAAGAGTTACAGAAGTTTCGGACTCTGCACGAAGATTTCCAAGAACCGCTCTCACGTCAAGGTTTGTCTCACCAACAAGCTTGCCTGTCTCAAGTGGAAGGTCATCCTGTACAAACATAAGCTCAAGGCCTTCAACATTCTCTGCAAGAACATCAGACTCTTTTTCTTCCGAATAGTCTACACCCTTGAACTTTACATTGATTGTTACATCCTCGAAAGCTGGTCTTGGGATGTAATCATAATCGAATGCATAAAGCTTCAGGCTGTCCTTTGGTTCGATGCTTACGATTTCAAGAATGTCATCAGCTGTGTAAACCTTTGATGGCTCAAACTCTGCTGTGAAGTAAAGCTTGCCGTATGGCTTTGCAGCATCTGCAGGTACACCAACCTGTGGAATGACATTGTAGTATGCCTGGACCTGTGGCTCTGCGGAAGATGGCTCATTTCCTACATAATTGATTTCCGTATCAATTGTATACTCTGTAGATGTAAGAGTCATTGTCTTCTCTGCGTTGTCAGAATCAAGGTATGTAGCTACTACTGTGATGTCCTCTGGGCGAAGCTTGGAAGCTGCTTCCCCGTTTACCTCAGGTGCAGTAACAGCAAGGCTCTTGATTGTGTAAACATTGAGAGCCACTTCCTCAGTTACCGGTTCTCCAAGATAATCATTGCCATAGAAAACAGTTGCTGTGTCACCGATAGCTACCTTGCCATCTTCGGCACCACCAAACACAACCTTTGCAGTTGCATCGTCTGTTACTCTCTTTCCATTGTCGTAATTGACTGTGATAGAGAACTTACCAGGGTCAAATGTCTGTCCGACAAGGAAGTCACCGGATACCACGTTCCCGCCTACTACGAAGCTTGGAATTACCGGCGCATTATCGCATCCTACGAACATAGCGAGCGCCATGAGGGCACAGATGCACGTCAAAAGAATAGATTTCTTCTTCATCGTATTCTTCTCCTCCAAAGTTTATCTGCAAATACAATAGCCCCCCCTAACTTTGATTGTCAAGCTTTTTCATGCCCAAAAGGAGGGTTATTTTCAAGTTCTGAAGAGAATGAAGGAGTGCGATGTAGGCTAATTCCATATGTATGATGGAAATATAGAAGTTATACAAGAAAATGTGCCCTGAAGGAGTATTTTCACTCAATCAGGGCTTTTTGACTTATTCCGCCTTGTTTTTCCTGTATTTCTCAGGAATTATCTCCTGAACATTCTCAGGAAAGGCATTATTCATGACTTTTGAAGGAACACGGAGACAGAAGGGATGATCCTTGATAGTTAGTCCTTTGCGTCCTGAAAGGAAATCCTTGAAGAATTTTGTGTTCTCCTCCTTTCTCCAGTTCCTTATCTCCTGTCCGGCGTTATCCAGGGCTTTCAGGATTACAGGAGTGAAATCAGGATCGAGCTCTGTCCTCCTTAGATACCTTGTTACATTGTATATGCCATTCAGGATGCCTTCAGGTCCCAGATCTCCATATTTCTCCGCCGCAAAGAGAAGCGCTTTTGTGGACAGCGCGGCATCCCAACCGCTTTTAAGAGCTCCATCTGCCGCTGCGTAGAGGCTTGCTATTATCAGGAAGTCTCCGGCGTCCCCATCCTTATGGTTCTTCGAGAATTCATCCGCCGCCTCCCTTGTGATCTTATTCAGTTCATGCTCTCCTCTAATCCAGGCAAGAGCTTCAGGAGATGCATGTTTCTTAAGGCAATCGAGTGCGAATGACTCATCTTCATTCAGCTCTCTTCCGAACGTGCTGTCACGTCCAAGAATCTCTTCACGGAGCCTGTGTGAAAGCGTGCAGATGACAGAGTCTCTCATCTTCGCCATGCCAAGGATGCGGAAGCATTCAGGAATGGTTGTATCATCATCAGGAAGGAATGAAATGATAGCCTGAAGCATTGCTCTTCCGCTTTCTCCTGCTGATATTAACGCATTGCGAGCTATCAACTGGAGTGCGAATGCGGCGTATCCGTCACTTCCGTCCAGGGTATAGCCAATCTCCTGAAGGAAATTCATGATAGCCCTGAGATCGCCTACGGATGAGAATGTTCCTCCCTTCTGCATCGCAAGCGAGTACAGAAGAATCAACAGCACTTCATTGATTATGCGCCTCATGGTGCCGAGACCGCCCCATTCGTCATTTGTCAGTATCTTCCTCAGCACGCCAAGAAGTACCATCGTGTCTCCCTGCACCGCGGCAGAGCGGGCAAAGATGTAGCGGATCTGTTCCCTTGATTCCGGTGTGTTCTCCTTCTTCAGGGCTGCAATGCGGTCCTCAGCACCGCTGGGAATACGGAAAGATGAATAGTCCGGAGCATTGATCACAAAAAGGTTATTCTTTGCCCTGGCCGTGACTGTATAGCACCAGCGGATATACCCATTAAGCGTCATTGATTTCATTGGGTCGTACTTGATGAAGACATCGTCCCACTCTCCGCCCTGAGACTTGTGCCCTGTCATGGCATAGCCAAACATGCATTCCGTTGCCTGCATCCAGTAGTCATCTGCCATCTCTTCCACGAGTGCATCAGAGCGCCAGAGGTTTCTCGTGCTGCTGATACCATTACGCTTGCAGAAATCCAGAATCATCAAGGTATCAAGACGCTGCGTACGTCCTCCGCGAGAAGGCTTGAGAGTTTCTTTAAGACACACCAGACGCTGCTGGTCTTTCTTACGGTCATATCCAATGACATCGAAGACTATATTGTAGAAGCGAAGACCTTTGGCTCTTCTCCAGCCAACGACATCAGCAGAGAGGTCAGACTCATCCGCTTCCTTCACGCTTGTCACGATGATGCGGTTACCATTGAAGACATCTTCATCGAAATAGTCCCCGTCGTCCTCAGCTTCCGCTATGCGCTGGAGTCCATTTTGCTCTTTGAGTCTGTCTGCATAGCTGTTGGAGCAGATCATGATGATGTCTCCGGGAATCGGTTCATTCTCAGGGTATCCAAGGAGCGCCCTTATGCTGGTATTAAGCTGCATTACGCTTTTGTTGGCTGCGGCTATGAATACTCTGGTTGACAGCTTTTCAGCTTTCTCCGCAGGGGTTGCAAGGTGAAGCGCATCGCGAACATATGAATCGATGCCACTCTGAAGGCTGATTGAATACACTCCATCCCCCGCTTTCTCCGGAGAGGGGATGCTTCCCCCTTCCAACATGCCGCGGAAAGCATTGGCATAATTCAGTATGGCTCCATCTTGTCTGTATACATGACGGAGAATGAATGTATTCACATTGCATCCAAAGCGCTCATAGAGGTCATACGGGGCAAGGGCTTCTGAGAGCTCTTCCCTGACAGGAGGAAGCTGCGCGTCATCACCGAAGAATACGACCGTCCCGATATGATGCCGCATCGCATACTCCATGATGTCCGCAAGAATCGAGCCTGAATCGATAAGAGTATCAGAATCATTGTCGTTTTCACTGCGTTTCTGGAAGCTCCTTGATACATCTATTGTCGAAGGAATCATGGAGGACTCGTCCACGATCATGGCGGAGACCTTGCGTCCTTTTGCTGCCGCGTCCTCCTCTTCTACGATGGTCATGCGGAAAACGAAATACGGCAAGGATCCCGCCTGCTCGATACTACGGGATGTAAGATAGATGCTTCTGTGTATTGTCTTGGCATCAGATGTGCCTTCTGGTTTTCTGAGGTTGATGACATCAGCAGCCCTTCCTGTAGGAGCCATCACCATCGGAGACCTCTCTCCGGAAAGCCTGCCGAGAAGTCCTGTAAGAATCCTGGTCTTTCCCGTTCCAGCCTTGCCGGTGACTATGATGACCTGCGGCCTGAAGACTGAAGGCGCTGCAATCCCAGTCCTTCGTCTCACAGCAGCATCGGCTGTGTGAGCATTGTTGACGATCATATTGACGATTTTCGAGACAAGATAATCCTCATCGGTGCCTTCCTCTGGAAGCTCTTCGAATACAGGAGCTGTGTCGGATCCACGGAAGATACACAGAGCGGATGAAAGACGCTCTGTATCACTGCGGAATGTTTTCCGCTCCTCCAGCTCCGCCCCGATCTCATGAATCTTCTTCCACACATCATCGGCTATTCCTTCAATTGATTTATAAGGCCACGAGACAATCTTCTCATCAGGATTGCCTTCTGCTGTTATAGAGACAGTCTTCGCGTTTTTATCAACAAGGAATGAATACCCACACAGTGCAGCTCCTTTGAAGAGTATCTGGCTATTGCCGAAACTGCATCCCTTGCGTATTGTCTCCTTCAGCTTCACGCTGCTGTTTCCTTCAAAACGATATGACAGGATTCCTCCCATGGACAAACCTCCTACGGCAATCGTAGCATCGAATCCGAACAGAAGGAACAGAATGTGTATGACAAAAGAGGAAACAGGCAATCCTGAAAACGAAACCTCCTGCAAGAGGAGGCTGCGTCCGATTACGTCGGGGAGAAGATGAGAT
>CASFLH010000096.1 GCA_949295505.1 uncultured Spirochaetales bacterium
CACCATTCTACCATGGCACTCAGAGGGTTCGATTCCCAATGGGTGCTTTTATTGTAAGGATTTATCTGCTTCTTCTATCAAAAAGCAATAAAAAATGAAGGGCTGCTACGAAAGCCTAGACTTTCTTAACAGCCCCTTTTTTCTTTTTCTTAACCTTGTTTTCCCTTCAATAGTGAGAATGCTGTGCTAGAATTACTTAAAAACAGAGAGCTATCCACGCTTTGAGGAGGAAAATGTGAGACGCTTTTCAAGGAAAATGTCCATCGTCCTTCTTGTTCTGATGCTGGTTCTGTCGCTTTTTGGGTGCCAGAGTGCCGCAAAGGAAGAGAAGCCTGCCGTTGATGTTCAGCCTGCTGCTGAACCCGCTGAAGCCGTTGAGACCGTATCTGCTGCGGGGGCTGAGGAGAGTGCCACTGAAACAGAGCCTCCTCAGGCTGAGGAAGCTGAGGTTCCAGTTTCCGTAACATATTCGTACATGGGATATGTCCTTACGATTGATGCATATGACGGATATGCGGAAATAAGCTATCCTGCAGCTGCAAGCAATGCCGAAGTAGAGGATTTCCTTGCAGAGGAAGCTGCAAGATACCAGATCCAGGATGTGACTTATTCGTTCGAAGGTAACGGACAGCTTCGTCTTGCCTATCCGGAAGGAATCAGCGCTGAGGAGAGAAGGGTTCTTGCTGATACGCTTGCAGGCGACCTCATCGTCTATGTGACACCAGCACCGGAGGTCGTGCCTGAGACAGAGATAATAACAGCATATTCCTATGGAGGCTATGAGCTGATTGCCACAATCGGCAATGGCACAACAGTCATTGAGTATCCAAGCTTCATCACTGATGAAGAGGTTGAGGCTTTCTTCGCGTTCGAGAATGCGAAGTATGACTTTGCCGCTCTTGGTGTGGTTTATTCTATCGAAAAGCCTGGTCTTGTTGTTCTTGTCTACCCGGAAGCCTATGGAAAAGAGACTGTAAGTGCTGAGCTTGACGTGCTTGTGACTGATCTTATCGCGTATATCACAGCAGTGCCGGAAGCAGTCCCCGTTCCAGAGATCAGCGAAGTGCAGATCAATGAGGTCTATTCATATGCTGGCTATACGCTTTCAGCTGTAATCACACCAGGGCGTACCGTTCTGACTTATCCTGCAGCTGCAAGCGATGCGGAGGTAGAAGCTTTCATTGCCATTGAGAACGCGAAATACGGGCTTGCTGATCTTGGTATAGTCTACTCGCTTGAAGGCAATGGCACAGCGGTCTTCACGTATCCGGAGAGCATTGAAAGTACAGTAGTCGCCGCAGAGCTCGATACGCTTGTTGCGGATCTTATCGAATATGTAACTCCCGCTCCGCAGGTTGTTTCTGTCACAATGCCAGAGCCGGAACCAGAGCCTGTCGTCATGTCATATTCATATGCCGGATATACAGTTGAGGCCGTAATCGGGGAGGGAGAGACTGTCATATCATATCCAGCTGCAGCAAGCAATGCCGAGGTCGCGGCATTCATAGCGCTTGAGAATGAGAGATATGGTCTTGCAGATCTTGGTGTCGTCTACGCAATTGAGGAGCCGGGCAGGGCAGTGTTCACATATCCAGAGGAGTATGCTCCTGAGACAGTCGCGGCTGAGCTTGATGTGCTTGTCGCTGATCTCATTGCATATATCACGACGCCGGTTGCAGCGGAAGAGCCTGTAGAGCCTGTCTTGGAACCGGTTGCTGAGCCTGTTGTCTATCCGTTTGGGGTTGTGCCAATAGTCAAGAGCGAAGGGGATACCGACGGATTCTATCTTTACATCGGTCACACGAATGACGTCCATGGACGCATTGTACCTGGTGAAGATGGAAGCATGGGTTACACGAAGCTCGACACTCTTGTGAAGATGGCAGGCGAGCTCACCGATGACATCCTGCTTCTCGATGGAGGTGATACCCTTCATGGAACGAACCTTGCCAACATGTTTGAAGGCCAGACCGTGCTGGAGATCATGGACGAAGTAGGTTACGATGCGATGACACCGGGAAATCATGATTTCAACTATGGTGCGGAGCGTCTTCTTGAAGCAGCAGAGTGGGCAGAGGACAACGCCTCTTTCCGCATTCTCAGCGCTAACATCACGGATGAGGATGGCATGCTGCTCCTCCAGCCGTATCAGATTTATGATTTCAACGGATTCGATGTCTGTGTCATCGGTCTGACAACCCCGGATACAAAGACGAAGTCCCATCCGAAGAATACTGTCGGTATTGATTTCATGAATGAGGTTGTCCTTGAGAACGCGCAGGCAGCGATAGATCTCGCCCATGAGATCTCTGATTTCGTTATCGTCCTTGGACATATCGGTGTTGTTCCTGACGGAGATACAGGTCTCACATCCAGAATCATATGCGAGAATATCGATGGAATAGATCTCTTCATTGATGCTCACAGCCATACGGAGATGGATGGAGGAGAGATGGTGAACGGAACGCTCATCGTTTCCACAGGCCAGTATCTGAACAACCTTGGAATCGTTGAGGTTCGCGTTGATGCTGATGGCAGCGCAGAGATATCGGATGCGTTCCTGCTTTCCGCAGAGGAAGTCCTCGATCCATCAACGGGATCGCTTCTTGAGTCATTCGGCATTGAAGAGGTTCCGGATGATCCTGCCATCGATGCGTATGTTGAAGCCAAGCAGGTAGAGCTTGATGAGATGCTTGGTGAAGTTGTCGCTGATATCCCGATGGATCTCAATGGTGAGCGTTCTGATGTAAGGACGAAGAAGACAAATCTCTCAGAGCTCATCTGTGAGGCTATGACAGCGGAAAGCGGCGTGGACTTCACGATTGTCAACGGTGGTGGAATCAGGGCATCACTTTCTGCTGGACCTGTCACTCTCGGTGATGTGAACAATGTCCTTCCGTTCACGAATATCATCACTGTCTGTGAAATCTCCCCGGCTGATGTCTATGCCGCTCTCGAGCATGGATACTCACTGCTCCCAGAGGAGAACGGGGCATTCTCCCAGACGGATCTGAAGGTTGTCTACTCCGCTTCCGCACCTGCTGGTGAGAGGATAATCAAGGTGTATCTCGGCGATACTCTTCTGGATAGAAATGACACGGAGACGACTTACAAGGTCGCTTCCAATGACTTCATGGCTGCGGGAGGAGATGGCTATACGATGTTCGGCCGTGTCCTTACTGAAGGAAGCATGCTGAATGAGGTCTTCTGCTCATATCTTTCAGAACTTTATCCTGCAGACTGAGAGCGATTCATGCTTTGAATCTTAAGGCGCCTGGTGAGAAAAGCCTCCCAGGCGTTTTTGTTTGCCCTGCATGGGCATTGACTTGGTGGTGGAAGTCCACTACGAGTACAGCTCGGAACGAGAGTTCCAAATCGTTAGCCAAAAGCAAGGGCGTTGTCGTGAGGCAGGGTCTGAAGGAAGCTGGAGGCAAAATCG
>CASFLH010000097.1 GCA_949295505.1 uncultured Spirochaetales bacterium
ACTAAGCGGATTAATGTGCCTTTTTTCATGGTATCCATATAAGAATGCTTTCATGGAATATAAATATGAAAAAGAGTTCTCCCAATGCAATGAAAACACAGATGAATTGTCAAATTTTACAAATTTTATTTATTGCAGCTAAATAAATTACAGTTTTATTTGCGTCGCATAACACCATCGTGGTATAATAGCGGAAAAGGAGAAAAACGAATGAAGCTCATTCTTTCAATTATTCAGACTGCTGATGAAACAGATACAGTGCAGGAGCTCAATAAGAAGGGCTTTTTCGTCACTAAGTTATCTACAACAGGTGGTTTTCTGAAATCAAAGAATACCACTCTTCTGATTGGAACTGAAGATGAGAAGGTTGATGCTGCACTGGATGTGCTGAAAAAATATGCTGGACACAGGATGCAGCTGAGCCCTGTTTCCGGTGCGGATATGAGAATGTTCAATCCTGCTGGTGCGAATATGGTGGAAGTTCCGGCAGGTGGCTGTGTTGTCTTTGTTGTCGATATCGACAAAGCACAGAAATTCTGACGAGAAGACAGAATGGGACCGTCGCAAAAAAGCGGCGGTCTTCTGCTGTCTGGATAAAATCTATATAATTTCTTCCAATAAAATGAATTAATTCAGGAATTGATGTGCTTCGGCATAGAAAAAGCAAGCCTTTTCTGTTATAATTTCAGATACCACAAAGAAATAAACAGGAGGACTTGCTTAAGCCATATGGCCATGAATGATAATATCCTGAATCTCGAAAACGGACAACTGTATCTGAACCTCTCAATACCGCTTGATAAAACATATTCATCATACATAGAAGCATTGGACGCCTTGTATTCATCGCTGGACTACTCCCTCTTCTTCCACAAAGAGAAGAGAGGACGGCCCTTTGCCATACATCCCAGGAAGATGATGGTACTGCTGATCTATGCATACATGAATGGCACATTCTCCTCCCGGGAGATAGAGAAGCTGATGAGGCGTGACTGCGTATGCATGAGGATCGTTGGCATGGACAGGATACCAGACCACACCACAATAGACAGATTCATCCGTAATAGCCATGACGCGATAGCCGACATCATGAGGCAGAGCGTGATGAAGCTCAGGGAGCTTGGGGAGCTTGACGGGCGGACTGTGTTCCAGGATGGGACGAAGATAGAGAGCGCAGCCGGGAAATACACATTCGTGTGGCGCACGGGATGTGAGAAGAATCTTGAAAAGGCCCTGATGAGGGTTTCCGCGATTTCAAGTTCATATGGCCTTGATGCGGATGTTACGGAAAAGAACGTTATGGCTGTCATGGATTCCATTGAGGATCTGATGCAGAAGAGAGGCATCAGGTTCCCATCATCCTGTGGACGAGGCCATCATCTTTCACAGGAGCAGAAGGACTGGAAGAAGATACGCGAGGAGAAGGAGAAGATCCGCGATTACATCATCTGGATACGGAAGATGAAGGAAACAGGGAGGAACAGCCTTTGTGTTTTATCAAGAGAAAATCCCCAAATTATCATGAGGAATTCCCCAGTATTATCATCCCCGTATCAAGAGTGGGAAAAGAGAGTCATCTTTATTCCACCATTTGCTTATTCATAGGAGACTGTCTAAGTCTCCAGTCCACCTTTCCCGTATCAACAAGATGCCCGTAATGGACAATTCTGTCGATTATTGCGGCAGCAAGCTGCTCGTCGCTTACGATCTTTCCCCATTCGCTGAACGGCAGGTTCGTCGTCACGATGAGGCTCTTCTTCTCATAGCTGTCAGCAATGACCTGGTAGATCAGGCCCGATGTTTCCTTGTCCAGCTGGCAGTATCCCCATTCATCAATGATGAGAAGATCCAGAAGCATAAGGTCGCGAAGGAGATTATCGAGCCTGCCTTCGTCCTTTGCCTTGCCAAGGCGGAATGCAAGCTGGCTGAGCGTATAGAATCTGACACGGTAGCCCTGCATGCATGCCTTCATCCCAAGGCATATGGAGAGCATCGTCTTGCCGCTGCCGCAGATGCCATACATTATCAGGGAATTCTTCGCCTTTATGAACGACAGCCCGGTCATCTCTTCGATGGAAAGCGTCTGAGGCATCCTGATCTGGGAGAAATCATAGTCATCGAGGCTCTTTATCACAGGGAACCCGGCGGCCTTAACGATCCTGCTCCTCCGTGCATCCTCACGCCTTTCCAGCTCATGCACCAGCAACGAGTCGAGGAAGCGCAGCGTTCCGGCAGGCGCGGTCTCAAACAGCTCATCAATGCCACCGTTCGAGAAATAGAACTTCTTGAGGTTTGCCCTCAGCCGGTCCCTTAATACCGATCTCTCATCTGCACTCATGTATCCCATCAGGCGCCTTCCTTCTGCCTGCCGGCAAGGAGCCTGTCATATACGGAAAGATCGACATCCGTAGGATTCTCGGAGGCGTTCACGGGGAAAGACAGCAGCCGGCTGCAGCATGCTGACATATCCTCGGCCGTAGGTACATGCCCATCCCTGCAGAGGATGTTGAGGGCCATGCTCGCTATCGGGAATCCGTATTCGGATGCCCCATTGCTGAACATATACAGCAGCCTCCTTCTATCATTGCCTTCCGTGGCATCCAGCAGATCACGGAATCCACCGGCATCCATATTCTCCCGCACAGGGCTGTTCATCCAGCTGTTCGGCTTGTATCTCAGGCCCTTCAGCATGGCTTCCATATCATAGACAGCGGTGTGCTCTGCGCCGTAATACCTTTCGAATATCCGTATCCTATCCCCGTCTTTTGTCAGGAATTCCATTCTGAATGCACGTTTCCCGACTATAATCCTCTCTCCAGCATGGTTCGGCCCCAGACAATATGAATGGCTCCCATCCAGAACCACGCTGCCTGTATTGCTCAGACTGCGGGTATCATAGCGGACCACATCGAACTGCCGTGCAGTGCTGAATGGGCGCATTGCTGTCTTCTCCCTTGCAAACAGCTCTTCCACTGCATCGCCTTTCCGGTAATGCTGGCTCCCTGCCCTGAGGGACGATGACAGAGGGAGCATGGTATCGGCATTGAAGCTCTCGAAAGTGCCGCGGAATTCCATCGGAGGCACCATGAGGTTCCTTCTCACATATCCGACCGAATTCTCCACATTCCCTTTCTCCCAGCCGGATTCAACGTTCGCAAACCTTGCCCGGAAGCCATAGTGCAGACGGAACCGGACGAACAGCTCCGTTTCCTTCATGCTCCCGAATACCCGATGACCGATCCCCGTTGCGTTGTCGAATACTATCATGCGCGGTATGATGCCGCTGTACCTGAAAATCATCTTCAGCCCCTCGCATACGCATTCGCAGTTCTCTCCTGGCATCACGACCGTGAATACCTTGTTGCTGAACGGGAATGACAGGTTCAGGTACTTGAGACGTCTTGTCTCTCCTTCCACGATGAAGTCCGCCTCTCCGAAATCCGCCTGTGCTTCCCCCTCATGCCAGACCAGCGGCATCGTCCCTGGATCAGCATAGCTCATCCTCCTTCTTTCCTGCTTCTCCTCCTTTATGAAGCGCTGCACCATCTGATACGAAATCCCGGCACCTTCATGTTTCTCCGAGAGTATTTCGTATATCCTCTTTGCTGTATAGCGCTGCTTCCGGTACCAGCTTCCCTGTCCATCCAGCATCGCCCGTATCTCATCCTTGTACGGATCGAGCTTGCTGGCATGCTTTTCCTCTGCCGGAATCCCAATATTGAAATCCTCCTTCGCCAGATACTTCCGCACTGTCTTCCGGTCAATCCCCAGTGCTTCCGCTATTCCGCTTATGCTCTTCCCTGAATCCCATGCTTCTTTTATGCTTTCTATCTGGGACATCTTAAGCATCTCCTCATCTTCTCCTTGCTTTTTCTTTTTTTCCAGCAAGAAGTATATTTCTCGGACACCTGCTTGAGATGTCCTTTTCTCTGATGATTAAACTGGGGATTTCCCTATGATAAAACTGTCCCTTTAAAGACTATTACAAACACAGCCTTTCCAAGACGGATGAGGATGCGACGTTCATGAGGATGAAGGAAGACTACATGCGCAACGGGCAGCTCAAGGCGGCATACAACATGCAGAACCTCGTCCAGAACGGCTATGTGGTTGCCTGCGGCGCATTCATGGACCGCAATGACTACCGCACGATGATACCGATGCTCGAGAAGCTGGAGAAAGATGGGTTCTCCTATGATTCGTACTGTGCGGATTCAGGTTATGACCTCAAGGATAATTACGTATGGCTTGAGAAGCATGGGAAGAAGGCATACATCAAGCCGCAGTACCATGAGGAAAACAGGAAAAGGAAGAGAAGAAAGAATCCTTCTTTGAAATGCAACTACTCATATGATGAGGGCAATGATACATTCACCTGCATGAGGGGCCATACGCTCCATCATGAGGAGGATCTTAAGGATGGCCGCGGCGTCTATGTCTGCCGCAGGGGATGCAAGAGCTGCCCATTGAGGAAGCAGTGCATGCTTTCCACAGCTGATAAGCATGATTACAAGCGTCTTACGATTGATATTGAGGCTGAGAAATACAGAAGGAAGAGCGAAGTTCTGATAACAAGCGAGAAGGGAATAGAGATAAGGATAAACCGGAGCATACAGGCCGAGGGCTCATTCTCCCTTCTCAAGGCCGCATTCGGCTACCGCAGATTCCGGACGCACGGGATAAGGAACATAGAAGCTGAATGGATGATCCTATGTATGGCAGGCAATGCTCTCAGGTATTCCATACGGCTTGCAAATGGCAGAGCCGGAACGCCTTTCTGGTTCAGGATAGAACAGCAGGCCAGCTGAGGTCCAAATGCATATTTGAGTCAGGTATTGCCCAGGGGCGATTCTGTCCCGAATGGCCAAATTCTGCATTCATTCACTTGCTTTAATGCACAAAGCAGGACCGAAGTCCTGCTCTGTCGTTGATTAATGAATACTGCCGATTCTTAAAATTGATTTATGCGACAGCCCTTTTTTTATTAAATTTATCGAATTTGTTTTTTCTATCTTTATCAGAAAGCTGAGATTATAATCATGCTATGGTAGAAAAAAAGGAATATAAAATAGCGGATCTTGAACCGCTTCAGGCAACTCCGGAAGCAATCATATCAGGCGCTCTTGATAG
>CASFLH010000098.1 GCA_949295505.1 uncultured Spirochaetales bacterium
ACCTTCAGCATGTACGATCCCTTATATCTCGACAGTCTGCGAAGCTACAGAAGCATACTTGCCCAGAGGAACGCAGCAATAAAGTCCGGTCAGCTGTCGCTGATCACATTGTATGACGAACGTCTTGCCAGACATGGACTGGAGATATCCCACAAGAGAATGAAGGGTGTCGAGGACTTCAACAGGATATTTCCCGACCTGTACAGAAGGATATCCGGAAGTGACATCGACATCACCATAAGATACCAGAGGTCATGGAAGGACCTGTCGAGCGTCGATGAGGTGATGGAATATCTTGAGTCCACGAGGGACAGGGACATAAGGATGATGACGACCTCTTCTGGGATACACAGGGACAGATTCACCGTCTATGACCAGAACGGTCCATTCGTCCAGTCCGGCTCCACAGGACAGATAAGACTGGCCTCCGTACTATTCCGTCTGGCACAGTCCAGATTTTTCAATCAGATGACAGGAAAATTGCCTGTAATCCTGGTAGATGATGTCCTTCTTGAGCTTGATGCATCGAAGAGGGCATCGTTTCTCTCATTGATGGATGGATATAGCCAGGCGTTCTTCACCTTTCTGCCGGACGAGAAATACTTCGCTGCGCGAAAGGATGATATGATCGAATACGTCGTAGAGGAAGGAAAGGTTGGCAAAAAGGCGCAATAGCTGGCAGGAGACCACATTGGGAGAATATCTTCATCAGATAGAGAGCGAACTGATGAAGGCATCCGGAGGCGGGGACCCCGTCATCAGACATTGGCAGTACATAGCAGGTGATGTGATGAAGGATCATGTGTTCCTCGAATCCGTCGACGAGTCGACTCTTGTGGTCAGATGCGACCATCCCGCATTCGCCAGCTATTTCCGGATGCACCAGAAGGAGGTCATCTCCAGGCTCGAGGAGATGTTTCCCCAGTACGACATAAGAAAGGTCAGGGTGATGAGCTGATGCATCCTTTGAATAGCCGTATCATGACAATTGACTGTTTTGCATTATTTATATAGAGTTGCAATTCGGACACTTGTGTCCACCCGATATTGAATCAACGATTATTGGAGAATAGAAAATGAGTTACAAAGGTAAGAGGACTTATCAGCCCAGCAAGACGAAGAGGACAAGGAAGTTCGGTTTCAGAGCCCGCATGGCCACGAAGGGAGGACGTCTCGTACTGGCCCGCCGCAGAGCAAAGGGCAGACACAGTCTCACCGTTTCCGATGAGAAGAAGCCTTTCTAAGATAGAGATCATACGCAGAAGGCAGGATATCGATCGCATTTTCAAGCATGGTAGGAAAGTATCGTGCAAGGGAATGCGATTGATGATTCTTGAGAACACGCTTGGATTCGACCGCTTCATAGTCATCCCTGCCAGAAAGTACGGCAATTCCGTGCAGAGGAACAGGATAAGACGTCAGATGAAGGAGATTTTCAGGCTGTACCCCGGAAGAATCCTGCCGGATGATGAAAAGACCACTGGTCGCGATATTGCCTTGGTAGTGTATCCCGGAAAGGTCTCCTCCTATTCCTTGCTTGAGTCCGACTTCCATTCGCTGTTGGACAGGGTGGAGAGGAGATAGTTCCCGACTTTCCTCTTTAAGCAGAGTATTCCGATTCCCGCTTTCCGTATCCGCTTTGAGGCAACAGAGGAGAAACATGGATAGGAATACCATCATTGCAATCGTTCTTTCCGTCATTGTGATCACTGTCGGAATGACGGTGAACGCCGTCTTCTTCCCACAGGACTATTCCACCACCCAGACCACCACTGGTGAGAGCTCAGTCGTGGAAGTCGTCGATAATGGGGAAGGAGTCGATGTCGTAGCCGTATCGCAGGCTCCGGATGATCAGGAGTTCACAGTCGAGACGGAAGCCTTCTCGATCACGCTCGATCCTGCAGGAGCCTCCGTATCGAGTATCAGGCTCAAGAATCATCTCGAGAGCTCAACCGGAGAGCCCGTGGAGCTGGTGCTCAGGGATTCCAGTGGAAGAAACGCCTTCCTGCTGTATCCGGGAACTGGCCTGGACGATCCCATCGAGGATGTCTTCTACTATGAAAAGGTGGAAGATGAGAATGTCAAAAGCGTCATCTTCTCGCAGGAGTTCGAAGCGGACGGCTCGACTTTCACCATAACCAAGAGCTTCGCCTTCCCGAAGAGCGAGGAGTACCTGTTCCGCGTAAGAGTCGAACTTGCATCCATCGATGGCACGCAGTTGCCGATTGATGCATATTCTC
>CASFLH010000099.1 GCA_949295505.1 uncultured Spirochaetales bacterium
AGACAGACGGAACGGATCCGGAGAACATGAGGAGAATGGCAGTTTACCAGGCCGCCGCCGCTGCTTTCTCCGAAAGCTTCTCCTATTTCACGCCGGAACTGCTCTCCATCGACAGCACGCTTATAAGGCAATGGATGAAAGCTCCTGAATTCAGAGAGTACAGAATCTGGCTGAAAAAGACTCTCCGGGAAAAGGATCATGTGCTCTCAGAGAAGGAAGAACGCCTCATGAGCCTCTACAGCCCTGTTGCCGGATCGAGCCAGAAAGCATTCATGGATCTCAACAATTCCGATCTTGAGTTCGGCGATATCAACGGGGAGAAGCTGACTCACAGCAGTTATGCGCTTTTCATCAGGGACAAGGATGAATCGATTAGGGAGAAAGCCTACAGACAATACTACAAGGGATATGATGACCATAAGCACACCATCGCGGATCTCTATGCCGCATCCGTGCAGGAAGATATCTTCCAGTCCAAAGCAAGAGGATTCAGGTCATCTCTGGATGCAGCTCTCTTCCCGGACAGGATTCCACGCTCTGTCTATACTTCGCTCATTGAGACCATCCACGAGGCTTTTCCTGCGCTGCATGAATACTACAATGTGAAGGCAAAGGTGCTCGGCAAGGAGAAGCTGCACCACTGGGACTGCTACATGCCGATGGTGGATGGGTTCCAGAGCCATCACACATATGATGAGGCCGTTGCCTTGATCAATGAAGCCGTTAAACCCCTTGGGGAAGAATACAGAACAACGCTTGTGAAAGGCCTGACAGCTGACCGATGGGTGGACAGATACGAGAACAAGGGAAAGCGGAGCGGCGCATTCTCCGCCGGAGGATACACAGGAAACCCTTATATCCTCACGAATTTCGAAGAGGATGTACTGGATTCAGTGTTCACGCTGATCCATGAAGGCGGACACTCGATGCATACATGGTATTCCGTCAGGAACAATCCATATATGAACTATGACTACTCCATCTTCGAGGCGGAGGTTGCTTCAACATTCAATGAGAACCTTCTCTCGCATTATCTGATCAGACATGCAAAAAGCAGCGAGGAAGAAGCTTATATCATCGGGAAGAACCTCGATGATGAGGTCGCCACGCTTTTCAGGCAGACAATGTTCGCTGAATTCGAGCTGATCGTGCACGAGAGAGCGGAGAGGAAGGAACCTGTCACGCTTGACACCCTCCGCAGCATCTACAGAGGACTTCTTGAAGCGTATTTCGGCAGCATCATGGAATTTGAGACAGTCAGCGACCTTGAGGGGCTGAGAGTGCCGCATTTCTACAACGCATTCTACTGCTACAAGTACGCAACAGGCCTTTCTGCCTCGATTGCGCTCTCCGAACGGGTTCTTGGAGGTGGGGACAAGGAAAGGGAGGAATATCTTTCATTCCTGAAATCGGGCGGCTCGAAGTATCCGATCGAATCGCTCAGGAAAGCCGGAGTGGACATGAGCACACCGCTTCCTGTGAAAGCGGCGACAGAGCATTTCGCAGCCCTGCTGAAACGCTTCAAGGAGATCAGGGAAATTGACTGACAGCAGCGATCTTCCCATCGATGAACATGAATGAGAGCGTGGTGCCGTCGTCAAGGCTTCTCAAGGCGACGGCGCCTCCCTTCTCCTCTCCCGCTATGACATTCGACATAGGAAGCACAGAAGCAAGAAGCTCAGAATACGCCTCACCAAAAGAGACTTTATCGACTGCATACTCCTCCAGCCATCTTTCCGTATAGCTCTCCCCTGCCGCCTTCAGCGCGAGTGCGGTCAGCGAATCTGATGCAACCGATGTCTGGATCCTGCCAAGCGTCTCGGATACAGGCGCCACAGCATGAAGCGGAGAGAGGACAATAAGGAATATGAGAATCACTTTCAGCATGTTGCTGATTCTCCCATCATTTCCCCGCTTTGTGAATACCTCATTATCATGCTACTCTCTCATTGTGACTGGAAATGAAGCATCCGGAATCCTCACGCATGGATTCACGCATACTGTAAAGGATCCCCTATGGGGGAATATACCAATGACTGCCGTACTGAGGGATCTTCTCGATACAAGAGAAGTCAGGAAACTTGCCGGGATAAAACAGAACGGCCCGGCTTTCCATATCTATCCAGGTGCTGTGCACACGCGCCTCAGCCATTCAATCGGCGTCTATCACCTGGGACGCGAGATCATGCTTTCCCTGGCTGCAGGAAGCCGCACACTCCCATTCACGGAAGAAGGGATCATGAGCTTTCTCGCAGCATGCCTCCTTCATGACATAGGGCACTTCCCCTACGCACACTCCCTCAAGGAGCTTTCGATACGGGAGCATGAGGAAATCGCCAGGACTCTTATAATGGAATCGGATGACCTGGGGAAGGCAATCTCAGAAACAGGAGCAGATCCTGTGAAGACTGGCCTGATCATCGACACCGCTGCAGCCTCAGATGATGAGGAGACGGCCTTCTACAGATCCGTTCTCTCCGGCACGCTCGATCCAGACAAGCTCGACTACCTTTCGCGCGATGCGTTCTTCGCGGGCATTCCATATGGCCGCCAGGACACGAGCTACATGATATCCTCCATCCAGCTCTGCGGCGCACGCCTAGCTCTGGAGGAGGATGCGCTCTCGCTTGTGGAGCAGATACTCTTCTCG
>CASFLH010000100.1 GCA_949295505.1 uncultured Spirochaetales bacterium
CATGAAGATGTGGAGAACACCTTCCTCTCTTATCTTCAGGAGAATGAGGAAGCGCTGGATGAAAGTTTCGCCCTGATCGAACGTGAAGCAAGGATATGGAGGGAGAATCAGGCGAATCTTGATCTGGTGGATCAGGGAAGGAACATAGCACCGCTGGCTGAGATAACACTGGAAGAGATCGCAGATTACGCCGCCTCATCTTATTTCAGGACATTGTCAGAGAGAGAAGTCATACAGCGCAGCAGCCTTCTCTCAGGAGGAGAATTCTGATGCCTTACAGTGAAAATGACGACCTTTTCGCAGCTGCAGTGGACCAGAGCGTCGAGCCTCTCGCCGCAAGGATGAGACCCCGCACGATAGATGAATACATCGGACAGGAGCACATAATCGGCAAAGGAAGACTCCTGAGACGTGCGATACAGGCCGACCTGCTTACATCTGTTATCTTCTATGGTCCTCCGGGAACGGGAAAGACCACCCTCGCCCGTGTCATCGCGAATACGACCAAAAGTCATTTCTCAACGCTCAACGCGGTTCTTTCCGGTGTCAAGGAACTGCGCTTTGAAATAGACAACGCAAGAGACAGGCTGAAACTTTACGGCAAGAAGACGATTCTTTTCGTCGATGAGGTTCACCGCTGGAACAAAAGCCAGCAGGACGCGCTCCTGCCATGGGTCGAGAACGGCACGATAATCCTTATAGGTGCGACTACGGAAAACCCGTACTTCGAGGTCAATGCGGCGCTTGTATCACGCTCACGCATATTCCAGCTCACGAAACTCAGCGACGAAGAGATGATGATGGTTGCCCATCAGGCACTCAGCGATAAGGAAAGAGGATACGGAAAATACAAAGTTCATTTTGAACAGGGTGCGCTTGAGCACATCGTCTCTGTAGCATCAGGCGATGCAAGATCCCTCCTCAACGCCTTGCAGCTGGCTGTCGAGACAACTCCCGACCACTTTCCTCCGGCAGAAGATGAAGTCATAAACATAACGATGGATGTCGCGGAGGAATCGATACAGAAGAAGGCCATTCTCTATGACAAGGAAGGAGATTACCACTTCGATGTCATATCTGCATTCATAAAGTCCCTGAGGGGCAGCGACCCCGATGCGGCGCTGTACTGGCTCGCAAGAATGGTTGCCGCAGGAGAGGAACCCCGCTTCATCTTCCGCCGCATGCTGATTCTCGCATGCGAGGACGTCGGTCTTGCCGATCCCGATGCGATAAGCATAGTCGAAAGTGCGGCATCAGCATATGACAGGATAGGACTGCCGGAAGGACGTTTCCTCCTCACTCAGGCGGCACTCTATCTTGCAACATGTCCCAAAAGCAATTCCTCAATGGGCTTTTTCGATGCTCTCTCAGATGTGGAGAAGGAAAACCGCGCAGAGGTTCCCAACCATCTGAAGGATCCGTCCCGTGACGGCAATGACCTCGGACACGGTAAAGGTTATATGTACCCGCATGCCTACAAGGACCACTTTGTCGCACAGCAGTATCTGCCATCCACACTTCAGGGAAAAATGTATTACCATCCCTCCGATCAGGGGTATGAAGCCAGAATAAGGGATGAAGTTGAAAGGAAGAGAGAAGCACAGCTTGAAAACATATCGTCATCCCCTTTCATAGAGAACCTCACATTCTCTCCTGAGAACAGGGCCGAGACACGGTGGCTGCAGCGGACAAGCTCCAACGGCTCACAGCTGCTGCTGAAGATAAGGGACGAGCTGTTCGCCCCGCTTTCCATCAGGAGAAGCGACAACATCCTCGTTCTCAATGCCTCGCACGGACTGTTACTGTGGCAGGCTGTGAAATACAATCCGGAAGGTCTTGCCGTGGCACAGGTCAGGACAAAGGAAGATGAGGATTATATCAATCATTACAAACAGTCCCTCGACATCCTCAGACAGCCGGAGATCCATCAGGGAACAGCCCTTGAGGTGCTGCAGGAGCTTGACGAGGACCTCAAGGTCGAAATCATAACAGGACGCAATGTCTTCACGAGACTTCTTGAAGAGGAGGCCCTGCTGAATGCCGTTTCAAACCGTCTTCATCTGGGCGGAACACTGAGACTGTGCGAAAGCATCCCCTCAGGCGGCTCCTCCCTCTCCTCCTTCATAAAGGACCAGGGCGTCAAAACCCTGCTGATGAAAGCGGAGGAGACAATATATCACAGCAGAAGCAATCCTATGACTGCATGGGATGAAAATGATGTGAAGCCTTTCTTCTCCAGACGGTTCAAATACGTTGACACACAGGTAAAGGAAAGCAGGGAAGAGCGTATGCTGGACAAGGCGACCCTCACCATGTGGATCACAAAGACATATCTGCCGGCCCTTGAGAAAAGCGGGATCTCCAGCGACACGCTGTTGCCGAAGGTCCTTTCTGAACTTGAGAACCGGAGTGTGTCATGGTCTCACAGGTTCGTATTCATAAGCGCGGGACAGAATCCTC
>CASFLH010000101.1 GCA_949295505.1 uncultured Spirochaetales bacterium
AGCCTGAAAAGCTCCCATTTCACCTTCTCTACAAGGTCATCCATGTATATCGAAAGCGGAAGCACAGTCATATCGCCGCCATACTTCGCTGAAAGCTCGGCAAAACGCTCTTCAGCGCCTTCCTCATCTATCTTGGTGCCAATGAGGATCTTCTTCTTACCGGCAAGCTCTTCGCTGTAGGCTGCCAGCTCAGATGAAAGGACATCATAGGCTGTCAGATAGTTATCATCGGAAAGATCCACCATATAGCAGAGTCCATTCGTGCGCGATATATGACGAAGGAACTTGAAGCCCATTCCGGCACCTTCACTTGCCCCTTCGATGATTCCCGGGATATCCGCGATGACAACATCCTGGTCTCCTTCCCTGAGGACACCGAGAACAGGGATCTTCGTCGTGAACGGATAGCCTGCGACTTTCGAGCGTGCATTGGTGAAGAGATTGATGAGCGATGACTTTCCAGCATTAGGGAAGCCTACGAGCCCTATATCCGCGATGATCTGCAACTCAAGGCCTACCCTCATCTCGCTGCCCTTCTCGCCGGGCTGCGCGAAACGCGGTGTCTGTCTTACTGCATTGCGGAAATGCCAGTTACCAAGTCCGCCCCTGCCACCTTCAAGGAACACAAACCTATCGAGGCCGGTAAGATCCTTTATCACCTCGCCAGTCGCCGCATTCTTGATCACAGTCCCCGGAGGTACCGGAATCTCGACATCCCTGCCATTGCGGCCAGCACACCTTGCGCCCTGTCCTGAACGGCCATTCTCTGCGCGGAAATTCCTGATCAGCTTAAGATGGCCGAGAGTTCTCAGGTTGTCCCTTACGACAAAGACAACGTCCCCGCCTCGGCCACCATCACCACCGTCAGGTCCGCCTTTGGGGACGAATTTCTCCCGGCGGAAGGATACACATCCGTGCCCGCCATCGCCGGAAGCGACATCAATATATGTTTCGTCGGAGAAGCCGAACATTGATTACTCGGCCTTGACCTCTACGATCGAGCAGTACTTCCTGTTCTTCCTGTCATGGAACTTAACAGTGCCTGCGACCTTAGCAAAGAGTGTGTAGTCCTTGCCGCATCCGCAGTTCTCACCCGGATGGATCTTCGTTCCTCTCTGCCTTACGATAACCTCTCCAGCCTTGACAAGCTGTCCACCAAATCTCTTGACGCCAAGGCGCTGTGCGTTCGAATCGCGTCCGTTGCGGGAAGATCCGCCACCTTTCTTATGTGCCATCTCTCTTCCTCCTTAGCCTTCGATCTTGTCAATCGTGATTGTGGTATAAGTCTCTCTGTGTCCCTGAGTCCTTCTGTAACCCTTTCTTCTGTGGAACTTGTAGACCTTCACCTTCTCACCTCTGAACTCTGAACCTACAGTAGCCGTGACCTTCGCACCTTCGACATAAGGTGTGCCGAACTTTGCAGTCTCACCATCTACTACAGCCAGAACCTTCTCGATTTCATAGGAAGAACCTTCCTCAAGGTTCAGCCTGTCAACCGTAAGCTTCTTTCCCTCTTCAGCCTTATACTGCCTGCCGAGGATTTCAACAAGTGCGTACATGTTCTTTCCTTTAGTTTTGATTTCCAGTACGTTCTACCCTATCTGCCATGAAAGTGGAATACCTTCTTTCAGGAAAAACGCGGAAAAACGGAAAATAAATGATTTATAAACAAACGTTCGTTTGATATCATATCCATATGAAGATACATTCAAAGGAAGACATCCTGAAAGAAACACTGGACATAAACGCATATGACGGAATAGACAACCTTACCATGTCAGAGCTAGCGAAAAGACTTGGAATCAACAAATCAAGCATCTACCACTGGTTTGAGAGCAAAGAGGAAATCATTGAAGAAGCCTTCCGATATGGGCACAGCAGGCTGATGGCAAAAGGCTTCAGGCTATCCCTCGGACCAGATGCGCTCAGGACAGCGGCAAAAGCCTGGCAGGATATATTCACCGATGCGGAGATCCTTCCTTATCTGAGGACGGTATTCTCGCTCAGATTCTCAATGCCAGCTGCCGATGAGGAAGCAAG
>CASFLH010000102.1 GCA_949295505.1 uncultured Spirochaetales bacterium
CACCATTCTACCATGGCACTCAGAGGGTTCGATTCCCAATGGGTGCTTTTATTGTAAGGATTTATCTGCTTCTTCTATCAAAAAGCAATAAAAAATGAAGGGCTGCTACGAAAGCCTAGACTTTCTTAACAGCCCCTTTTTGCATGTATCAGAGAGTAGAATATGCTAACTGCAATCGCTATAATCATGGCAGAGATTGATTGCTATGACATTGGATAATCTGAAAGTAGGCGAGAGCGCCAAGGTTCTCGCTGTTGGCGGAGATGCGGCACTTCGCCGTCATTTCCTTGATATGGGTCTCACCCCAGATACTGTCGTCACATTAGTTAAAAAGGCTCCGATGGGTGATCCTCTTGAGATTTACATAAGAGGATATGAACTCACTCTTCGCAAGGAAGATGCAGCAAAGATAGCGTGTGAGCCTGCTCCAGCCCCTGTGCTGAAAAGAAAATCTTTCTCGCATAAGATGATACAGCACCCTCATGTCGGTGAGACTGAGACGCACAAGCCCGGTGACAGGCCCTTGATCCCAGAGACACAGGGCATCGTATTTGCCCTTGCTGGCAACCAGAACTGCGGCAAGACGACGCTTTTCAACCAGCTGACAGGTTCCAACCAGCATGTAGGCAATTTCCCGGGTGTCACCGTTGACAGTAAATCCGGAAGGATCAGAGGGCATGAGGATGCCACAGTTGTTGATCTGCCTGGCATTTATTCGCTCTCACCGTACACGAATGAGGAAATCGTATCCCGTGACTTCATTCTGAAAGGAAAGCCTGATGGTATCATAAACATCGTTGATGCTACCAATATAGAGAGAAACCTTTATCTGACCATGCAGCTTATCGAGCTGGATATTCCTATCGTAATCGCTCTGAATATGATGGATGAGGTGCGTGATAATGGCGGAACGATTGATGTCAATCAGCTGGAGGAAAGCCTTGGGGTGGCTGTCGTTCCTATTTCAGCCGCCAAGAATGAGGGAGTTGAAGAGCTTGTAAAACATGCTATCCACGTTGCGAGATTCAAGGAGTCTCCGGGGCTTAAGGATTTCTGTCCGGCAGAAGGTGAGCCCAAGGATGTGGCAATCCATCGTTGTCTTCATGCGATTATGCACCTGATTCAGGATCATGCGGAGCGCGCTGGCATTCCTGTGAGATTCGCGGCTTCGAAGCTTGTCGAAGGCGATGCTCCGATTATGTCCTCTCTTTCTCTGGATGAGAATGAGAAGGAAACGCTGGAGCATATTCTCAGACAGCTGGAGACGGAGAGCGGTACTGACCGAGATGCTGCTCTGGCTGATGCGCGTTTCAGATTCATTGGCAAGATCTGTGAGGACAGCGTCGTGAAGCCCCATGAATCGAAGGAGAGACTCCGCTCGCTCAAGGTTGACAGGGTACTTACCGGTAAATATACGGCACTTCCTGCTTTCGTGCTCATAATGGCCTTGGTGTTCTATCTGACATTCGGTCCTGTAGGGTCATTTCTGTCCGATCTGCTTTCACTGGGAATAGAAAAACTGACGGCTCTTGTGGATGCAGCTCTTACAGCTTACGGTCTGAATCCGATAGTCCATTCTCTGATAATTGATGGTGTCTTCACTGGTGTCGGGAGCGTTCTTTCGTTCCTTCCGATTATTGTAGTGCTCTTCTTCTTCCTTTCGATCCTGGAGGATAGCGGCTATATGGCTCGTGTCTCTTTTGTCATGGATAAGCTCTTGAGGAAAATAGGGCTTTCCGGCAGAAGCTTTGTACCGATGCTCATCGGGTTCGGCTGCTCTGTTCCTGCCATCATGGCGACAAGGACACTTTCATCGGAGCGTGACAGGAAGATGACTATACTTCTCGTTCCGTTTATGTCATGCTCGGCCAAGCTGCCGATCTATGCGATGTTCACCTATGCTTTCTTTCCCGATAACGGAGCGTTGGTCATGATCCTGCTTTATCTTATAGGTATAGTCATGGGGATTGTGCTTTCGCTGATACTCAAGCATACCGGATTCAAAGGTAATCCTGTACCGTTTGTGCTCGAGTTGCCGAATTACAGGATGCCAAGTCCGCGCTCCGTCCTGCAGCTGATCTGGGAGAAGACAAAGGATTTTGTCACCAGAGCGTTTACAATCATATTCCTTGCAACGCTCATCATCTGGTTCCTGCAGAGCTTTGATATAAGGCTGAATCCTGTATCAGACTCATCTGACAGCATGCTGGCAGCAATAGGTTCTCTGATTGCACCTATATTCAGGCCGCTAGGCTTTGATGACTGGAGAATATCCACGGCGCTCATCACCGGTTTCTCCGCAAAGGAAAGTGTCGTCAGCACGCTCACGGTTCTTCTTGGGGGAACGGCAGCTGTGCTTGGTACGCTTTTCACGCCATTCACTGCGTTCGGATTCCTTATCTTCACTCTCCTTTATACACCATGTGTCGCCGCGATCGCGACGGTGAGAAGGGAGCTGGGCAGGCGTTGGGCGCTTGGTGTTGTAGTTCTGCAGTGTGCCGTTGCATGGCTTGCGTCCTTTGCGGTGCATGTGATCGGAATGCTTCTTGGATTCGTATGAGACAGAAAAGGGGCTGTTGCATAAATCGTTTTTGAGAATTGGCAGCGCCCATCAGTAGACTACAGAGCAGGACTTCGGTCCTGCTTTGTGTATTAAAACAGCAGGCAAAAGTCAGAATCCGGCCATCCGTGACAGAATATCCCCTTGGCAGGAGTGGAATATTCATCTGAGGATCAGCTGGCCTGTTGTTCTATCCTGAACCAGAAAGGAGTTCCGGCCGGCAGTTTGCAAGCCTTATGGAATATCTGAGGGCATTGCCGGCCATGCATAGGATCATCCATTCGGTCTCAATGTTCTTAATCCCATGTGTACGGAACCTGCGGTAGCCGAATGCAGCCTTGAGAAGGGAAAAAGAGCCTTCGGCCTGTATG
>CASFLH010000103.1 GCA_949295505.1 uncultured Spirochaetales bacterium
ATGGCAAGCAGTATGCATGCGGTTCTGATTCCGCTCGTTCCGCTCTGCGTGAATGCAAGCGCTGTGATCCCACCGATGCTCTCCGCCGCTTTAACAGGTCCCGTGATGACTGTAAGAGCGTCCTCGAAATGCAAGGTAAGAAAGGCTCCAAGCGCGCTCATGGCAGCTGCCGCCATTTCCGTTGCCCTGCTGATACCATAGGAGAAAGGATGATTGCTCTCAGCGCTTTTCCTGATGCTGCTCTGCCAGGCAAAGGGCAGCTTCCCGTCCTCGATTGTCCTTTCAATGAGTTCACCATCCCGGTCAATTGTGATCGTGAACGTCTTCTCCGGCACTGAATAAAGATCAAGAACGTATTCCACAGGATAACCCGCGGCTTCAATGATCCTGTCCCCAGGAAGGAAATCATCTGAGACAGAGCGGCCGATTACAGCATCCTGAAGGTTCGTGATGCCATATACATAGCCACTGTCCGTAAGCACGGGAACAAGGGATGTCTCAATCATCATCCCATTGCGTTCCACATGAGCTGAAAGCGTCTCCCCGCTGTGCTGCTGTATGAAATCCTCCGTCTCCTGCCAGTCCTTCATCTCATATCCGTTGAGGGCGAGGATCCTGTCACCCTTGAGTATCCCGGGCTGCTGGACAGCGGAGGGAAAGAGCGCGCTGTATTCACTGATGGGTGTTACAACCGCTGGATCTGAAAGCCTTTCAACGGGTATCATCGCCGAAATGGAGAGAAGGGCGACAGCAAGAATGAAGTTCATCAGCGGTCCTGCAAGATAGATCAGAAACCTTGATGCTGGTGATGTTCCGAAATATGAGCCTTCCTCAGTCTTGTCCATGCTTCTGGCCTCATCCTTGAGAGCCTTCATGAGATCCAGTGATCCTTTCATCCTGCAGTATCCGCCGAAGGGTATCAGGGAAAGCCTGTATTCAGTATTCCTGCCGTATATCGCGAAGAGACGTGGTCCCATGCCATATGAGAGGACTTCCACATCCACCTTCATCAGCCTCGCGGCAGCGAAATGCCCTAATTCGTGAAGGAATATGACGAAGCCGATGCCAAGAAGCCCGATTATCAGATAAAGGAGGTAGGTCAGCATAGCGCCTCTGCTCTGCTATGTGCCACCTCCGAGATAGCGCAGATTTCCTCGTATGATTCGGGCTCAGATGAAGTGAAAGCGGAATCAAGGACTTTTTCTGTGATGCGGCTTATGCTGTCAAAGGATATTCTCCCTGAAAGGAATGCATTGACAGCAGTCTCGTCGGCTGCGGTGTATGCGATTCTGTATCCGCCGCCGCGGCGAAGCGCTTCATAAGCCATACTGAGCATAGGAAAACGCTTACTGTCCCAGTTCTCGAATGTGAGTGAGAGGGGGGATGAAAAGGATAATGGAGATACAAGTGGGCAGCTTGAGTTTCCCTCGCCCTTGAGCGCAAGCATAATGGGCATGGTCATGTCAGGTGGTGACATCAGGGCATATACCGCACCATCTGTTGTCTCTATCATCGAGTGAACGATTGATTGCCTGTGTATGGTGACTTCGATTTTATCAGGCGGGAAACCGAAGAGGAGGGAAGCCTCCATCACTTCCAATCCCTTGTTCGCAAGTGTCGCGCTGTCTATGGTGATCTTCTCTCCCATCTTCCACGTCGGATGATGCAGTGCTTCCTCGACACTCACGTCAGAGGTGTCTTCCCTGTCAGCGAAGGGACCGCCGGATGCCGTTATGATGAGCTTCTTCGCTTCGTGTCCCTTCAGGAGATGATAGATTGCGCTATGCTCACTGTCGACAGGGATTATCGTGGTGCCGCTTTTCCTCGCCTGATCAAGCATGAAATGACCACCCATGACAACTGATTCTTTATTCGCCAGGGCAAGTTTCTTTCCTCTGGAGATTACGGCAAGCGTCGCTCTGAGTCCCGCAGAGCCTGCGATGGCGTTGAGCACTATATCAGGATCCGTCTGGTCGATGAATCCGGTGATTCTCTCCCAATCGTTGCCATCGGCATAGCAGTAAGGAGCGTTGAAAAGCCGTGCTCTGTCAGGAAGTGAAGGGGAGGAGGAGGCTGTAAGTCCGACGACTTCTATCTCATCGGCGAGATGCGAGAGAAGTGCGTTAGTGCATGTCGTTCCAATTGAACCTGTTGCGCCAAGAATGAGAAGCCGGATCATACGCCGAGTATAACCGTGAGTATAGCGACATACACAGGTGCGGCCATCACTATGGAATCAATGGAATCCAGCACTCCGCCACGGCCAGGTATAAGTGATCCTGAATCCTTGACTTCCGCACATCTCTTGAATGACGATTCAATCAGATCTCCTGCCGCAGCAAGGGCCGCGGTGATGCCTCCGAGAAGGAAACCCTCGAAAAGCGAATAAGAGAAGACCTCAGGGAAGAGGAATGCGGAAAGGAGACCGAAAAGCGCTGGCACGAGAAGACCGCCAGCAAAACCCGCGATGGACTTGTTCGGGCTTACCTTTATTATTCCCTTGTTATTCCTTCCCAGCGCGATTCCGAAGAAGTATGCGAATGTATCGGAACTGAATACAAGAAGGAAAAAGAGGAGAATGTACCAGGCTGCATTTGCAATGAATGCGATCCTGATCACAAACGACGCGAAAAGACCGGGGTAGATTATATTGAGGATTGTCTTGCTGTTTCTTTCCCACGTACCATGGAAGCTGTCTCCTGCTCCCAGGAATATCTCCAGGAACATCGTGAGCCCCATCAGGAACATGAGGGTGTAGAAAACAAGCTCAAGTTCAGGGAAATACCTGAACTGCACATACTGCGCGAGCGGCAGCAGTGCTCCTGTATATGATGTGAACGACAGCTTCTCGTTGTCTTTTGACAGCAGTGAGTGCATCTCAACAGAACCAAGAAGCGTGATTCCCGTTATAAGAAGACAGAATGCAAGGTGGTCGAAGAAGGGGAGGAAGACGACAATGATGATAAGCACCGGAATAGCGATAACCGCTGTCAGTATCCTTTGCTTCAGGCTTCCCATCTCAAATGCCTCCGAATCTTCTTTGCCTCAAGGAATAATCATTGATGATCGTCTCGATCATTGATTCATCCCAATCAGGCCAGAGTCTATCATAAAATGCCAATTCTGCATAGCTTGACTGAAGCAGAAGGAATCCAGAAAGCCGTTTCTCTCCGGATGAGCGGACGATGAAATCAGGTGAAGGAACCTCCGGATTGTCCAGATGGGAGAGAAGAGCCTCTGCATCCGGGACAGTACACCCTGATGCGGCAGCGCGTTCGATTGCCCGCGTTATCTCATCAAGACCACCATAGTTTATTGCGAGCTGGACTGTCAGACGGCTGTTCGTCTTAGTCACTTCCACAGCTCTATCGATCGTTCTCAGCACATCCTCCGGCAATCCTCTGCGGCTGCCAAGATGGAGTATCCTGATCCCGTTATCGAAAGCCCTGGGAATCTCCGCGTTCAGCCGCGACGAGAAAAGGCCCATGAGGTAATCGACTTCCTCCCTGGGCCTTTTCCAGTTATCAGTTGAAAAACAGTAGAGTGTGAGGTAGGGCACAGAGCATTTCAGGCAGCCTTTAATCGCTTTGAGTGCTGCCTTGCCACCTTCAAGATGTCCGGCGGAACGGGGCAGACCACGCTCCGCGGCCCACCTGCCATTGCCGTCCATGATAAGTGCCAGATGCCTGAGTTCCCCCACTTCTCAGATCTCCATGATCTCCTTTTCCTTGGCTTCTGCGATCTTTGCCACATCAGCTATGGAAGAATCGGTGAGCTTCTGGATCTTCTGCTCTCCTTCTTTCTGCTGGTCCTCGCTGATATCGCCGTTCTTCTGGAGCTTCTTAAGTTCTTCCATCGCATCGCGGCGGATATTGCGGATCGCAACACGGGCATTCTCAGCAGTAGCCTTGGCGCTCTTCGCGAGCTCCTTTCTCCTGTCCTCTGTAAGAGGAGGGAATGCCACGCGGATG
>CASFLH010000104.1 GCA_949295505.1 uncultured Spirochaetales bacterium
CTATCCTCTTGCCGTATTCGGAAAGGGCTTCGCATACCGCGCCGCCAAGACCTGCGATTACGCTGTGCTCCTCTGCTGTCACGATGGCCTTCATTCCATAGGAGTATTTCAGCAGTGCTTCCGTATCAAGCGGCTTGATTGTCGAAACATTGACTACACGGAGTGAAACACCTTTCTTCTCCAGGCTTTCTGCGGCCTCAAGGCTCTTCGAGACCATTATGCCAGTTGCGAAGACAACCGCGTCGGAACCATCCCTCATCATATTCATCTTCCCAATATGATAAGGCTCTGCCGGATCGGTAAGGACAGGAAGGTCATTGCGGTTTATCCTGAGGTATGCCGGTCCCTTGATTCCTGCGCCAAGGGCTTCCATCATCTTCTTCGTCTCAACCGCGTCACAGGGAGAGAGAACTGTCATGTGAGGAAGCACTCTCATGATTGCTATGTCATCAATGCTCTGATGCGTCTTTCCATCGCCGAAATCCGAAAGACCTGCGGATGAACCGCAGATAACGACAGGAAGGGATGGGATTGCGACCGATGACCTGATCTGATCATACGGGCGTCCTGACGCGAAGACAGCAAAGGTGCTAAGGAATGGCTTCTTGCCTGTAAGCGCAAGACCTGCGGCAGTGGAAACCATGTTCTGCTCCGCGATTCCCATCTGGAAATAACGCTCGGGGAATGCGTTTCCGAACTCGATGCTCATTGTCGACTTACCGAGATCAGCCTCAAGTGCGACAATATTCTGGTCTTTCTTTCCAAGCTCAACGAGAGCTTCGCCATATGCTTTTCTGAGGCTTGCTTTCTCACTCATTGTCAGTCTCCTTCCTCATTCTCTCGATGCAGCGGCAGCACTCCTCATACTGCTCTTCATTGAGTGCCGCGTTATGGAATGCGGCATTGCCCTCAGCGAACGGGAAGCCCTTTCCCTTCACAGTATGCGCAACGATGCATGTCGGCATTTCCTTCTCGGCATCTGAAGCTGTCACAGCCTTGTCTATCGCCTCGATATCATGGCCATCAATCTCTATCACATTCCATCCAAATGACCTGAACTTGCCAGGAACATCGGAAATCGGGAACACGTCCTTCGTCGGTCCCGTGGCCTGCACTCCATTGAGATCGATGAAAAGGCAGAGGTTTCCCAGCTTGTAATCAGGAGCGGCCATCGCAGCTTCCCAGATCTGCCCTTCTGCAAGCTCGCCATCACCGGCGACACAGAACACCTTGGCATCCGAGCCATCAAGCCTGAGGCCCAGCGCCATGCCATTGCAGATGGAAAGTCCCTGTCCGAGGGAGCCGGTAACTGCTTCAAGTCCCGGTGTCCTGTCGATATCAGGATGTCCCTGAAGAAGGCCATTGAGAGTCTTGACCTTCTTGAGTTCCTCGCGAGGGAAGTATCCGAGCTCAACAAGAGCTGCATACTGGGCAAGAACGGCATGTCCCTTGCTGAATACAAGCCTATCACGTCCCGGATTATGCGGGTTCGCGGGATCAAGTCCTTTCATCCTATAAAAATAAAGATAAGCGAGCACATCAGCGATCGATGAGCTTCCTCCAAGATGCCCGACCTTTCCTGGCGGGATCATCTCTATGATGTTGCTTCTTATCGTTACTGCCATCTTCTTCAGATGAAGCAGTTCTTTCTTATCGAGCATTGCGACCTCCTTTCATTCATTCTCAAGGAAGACCTTCAGCATCTTCCCTTCCTTGTTCGATTCAAGAGCCTTAAAGGCCTTCACGCCATCAGAGAGACTATAGCGATCCGTCATGAGCGGCTTGAGGTTGAGCTTGCCGGATTCAAGAAGGCGCACGCACTCCCCGAATTCCTTGTATGAATAGACATAGTTGCCTCTGATGGAAAGCTCTCTCGTTACTATCTTCTGCATATTGATCTCAATGATCTTCTGAGCATTGCCGATCCAGACCGCAGTGCCTCCGATGCGCAGCGCATCAAGTGAGTTCTCCGCAGTCGGTGTTATTCCGACAGCCTCGATGGAGATATCACAGAGCCTGCCGTTCGTTGCTTTCTTTATTGCCTCAGCAAAGTCCTCCGTGCGTGGATTTATTGTGTGTGACGCCCCGAGTTCTTTTGCCTTCTCCAGCCTGAAAGGAGTCGCGTCGCTCACGATCACATTCTTCGCTCCCCTGTACTTAAGGAGAATCAACGCAAGGAGCCCGATTGTTCCCGCTCCAATCACGATGATATTCTCGCTGTTCCTGATTTCCTCATCTGTGAGCTTGAAAACAGAGCGATATGCGACTGCAAGCGGTTCTGTCATTGCGGCCTCATCAAAGGAGACATCCTTGAACGGGAAGATATACTTCTCCTCACACTTGATGTACTCGCACATGGAGCCATTGAGGTCAAGGCATCCCAGGCAGATACCATTCGGACAGAGATTCTCAAGCCCTTCACGGCAGAATTCACACTCTCCGCAGAACTGCTTCGGGAAAACCGTCACGGTCTGTCCCTTGCTGTACTTTCCACCATCCGGAGCCTTCTCGATGACACCCGAGAATTCGTGCCCCATTATCATAGGAGGTGTGCGGCGTCCTGTCTTGCCAAGATAACCTTCGAAATCAGAGCCGCAGATACCAGTGCTGACAACTCTGATAAGATACTCGCCCGGGCCGGGAACCGGAATCTCGATTTCCCTGAGCTCCATCTGTCCATCACCAACGAACCACAATGATTTCATCAAACTCATGATATAACCACCCTTGCAAGCTTTAACTTATATTATGAGTTTATGATAGGACAGGTTTTTCCACCTGTAAAGAAAAATCTTTATCTTAATTTCGTCACAGAATAACTTATAAATAATATTTATTGCGCGAACTTATTATATACCTTAGGATAGGACTATGAAGAAGGATGGTCGAAAGAAAGCCGGGACATTGCATTCAATGATCTTCAATGATCTGAAAAAGGAAATCTACGATGGGATCTGGAAACCAGGCGACAAGCTCCCGTCCGAGCGTGAGCTCTGCGAGCGATTCGGAGTAAGCAAGATCACCGTGCGTTCCGCTCTCCAGCAGCTGGAGGCGATTGATCTCGTCAGGACCTATCAGGGCCGTGGTTCCATTGTCCTTGAGCCGGGTGCCGGTGAAGTCGATCTTTCCCCTTCCCTCATCGAGAGCGAGGTCATTCCGATCCTCGAATACAGAATGGTCATCGAGAAAGGCATGATAGGCCTCACCTGCCAGAGGATAACGGAGGAAGGGATAGCAGAACTTGAGAAGAACTACGCCGAGATGATGGAGCATGTCAATGATCTTCCGCGCTTCGCCGTTGATGACTGCCGTTTCCACACAATCATCGCGAAATACTCAAACAACAAAATACTCATTGAGGCTGATCAGGTGATACAGGAGAAGCTCAGGCATTCAATGGACATGATTGTTTCAATGCTTGGCTGCGGCATCGGGCTGAAGTATCACAAGGAAATCATCAACGCCCTCAAGAACAGGGACAAGGAAGAATGCGAGCGCATCATGGGAGAGCATCTGGAGAGCACCATCGATGGCGTGAAGCTTTTCTACCTGGAGGTCAACTGATAACAGAAGCAGGTCCCTTCTGGGACCCGCTCTGCATTCTCATATAATCATCAGCACTCTCTGGCTGCATCCACCGCTACGCGAAGCTTGTGCATATCCTGCTCAGTTGCAAGCGTACAGTCCGCACCAAGGATGAATCCCTTTCTGCCAAAACCTTCGACAATGCCCTTCACGCCGCTGCGGATTTCATCATCCGTGCCATCGACCAGAAGACCATGCCTGCTTGGAAGTCCTCCCATCACAGTCTTCCCAGGGAAGAGGCCACGCCCATCCTCAAGAGAGAACGGAGCTTCATAGACTCCCCAGTTTACGACATCTGCATACTCTCCGTAACCTTCATATCTCGACATATCGAGGCGATCCTTGCAGATATGGAGGAAGCAGTACATGCCGTTATCACGGATGGCTTTCATGATCTGGATATCAAACGGACGGAACCATCTGTTGAAATCATCTTTATCAAGATAGCGCCACTCACCACCGAGAGCTGCGTAGTAAACAGCGTCGACACCCGCTTCCTTGTAGCCTTTCACAAGCTCGCAAAGCCCATCAGCGATGCGGCTGAAGGCGGCAAGCACTCTCTTCTCATCCTTTCTGAGGCTCTCAATCTCGATTTCCCTTGAAAGCTCATAGGACACGCCAGCTTCCATCATCGGATGGATACCGGAAGCACAGATGCCATGAAGCGTTCCGAGGAAGAAAGAATCCGATGGTGAGCCGTCAATGATGCGGCGAGTGCACTCAAGCTGCTCTTTCACGAACGGCGTTGAGCAGTCAAATGACGGGATATCATCATAAGCAGCAGGATAATCAGAGCGTCCGTTCGCCGGAGGCGGCACAAGATTCTCATTCATGATCTTGGAAATATCACCATCGGTGTCCCTGAAGAAATCAAGATGAGCCTTCACACAAGCTTCTCCCCTCTCCATACCATGCGGGAAATGAAGCGAAAAACAGCTTGGGATTCCATCAACATCGCGCTTTTCAATAGCTGCGATGACTCTGTCTCTTTTTGTCATATCGATACTCCTTATGCTTATATTATAAGTGTAGCAATCTTATAATATAAGTCAACTATAATCGAAGAAAACAACACCGTGCTGCAAAGTACCGAATAGGAGTTGACAAATGCTGTGCTAGCTGTAATATGCAGCATGCTATGGAATGTGACATGACAAGGGGCTCGGCCCTTCGCCTTATTCTTGCTTTTTCCATCCCGCTCTTTTTCGGGAATGTCTTCCAGCAGCTTTACAGCATGGTAGACACTATCGTGGTGGGACGTTTCGTGGGCGTCGATGCACTTGCCGCGGTTGGTTCAACCTCCGGATTCAGCTTCATGGTCGTAGGTTTTGCGCAGGGGCTTACAGCAGGCTTTGCCGTGATAGTCAGCCAGCGTTATGGTGCCCGGGACTTCAGGATGATGAGGAAGGCATATGCGATGAGCATCCTCTGCTCTGTCATCTGGTCTGTGCTGATAGCAGTACTCTTCTCTGTGCTGTCAATGCCCCTTCTGAGGCTGATTGACACGCCGGAAAACATCATAAGAGATGCGAACTCCTATATAACCATCATCTATGCCGGAATCGGGACTGCGATCTTCTACAATCTCTTCTCTTCGATTCTCAGGGCCGTGGGTGATGGAAGAAGTCCTCTGTATTTCCTGCTTCTTTCCTCCGTGCTGAATATCATACTGGACCTCTTCTTCGTAATTGTCATTCCTCTCGGCTGCGCGGGAGTCGCAATCGCGACTATCATTGCACAAGGAATAAGCGCTATCGCTTCGATTATCTATATCAAGAGAAAATTCCCCATCTTCCGTTTCGAGAAAGGTGACTGGAAACCTGATTTCCAGCTCTGCATAAGACTTACGAGAATCGGCATTCCCGGCGCGGTCCAGTTCTCTGTCTGCGCAGTCGGTGTGATAATCATCCAGGCTGCCATCAACGGTTTCGGCTCCGATACAGTCGCAGCGTATTCCGTCGGCTGCAAGATCGAGAACCTTGTCACGCAGTTCTTCCCCGCAATAGGCATGGGAATCTCAACTTTCGCAAGCCAGAACCTCGGGGCCGGAAACTATGACAGGATAAGGAAAGGCTTCAGGACATCGTTCATGATCATGGTGGCAGGTGCCGTGATAACATTCTGCCTCTCATACTTCCTCGCCAATCCGCTCAGTCTCATCTTCATGGACAGCAGCACTACGTCTCCTCTCATCATCGATATGTCCGTGCAGTATGTGCGCACCGTATCATGGTTCTTCATTCCGCTGGGAATGATCTTCATCTTCCGCACAGGAAGCCAGGGCCTTGGATCAGGAACAATACCGCTCATCAGCTCCATCGCGGAGCTTGTCATGCGCGTGATTGCGGCTTTCACGCTCCCGGGAATCCTCGGATACACAGGTATCTGCTTCGCCTCCCCCATCGCATGGTGCGGGGCAGGATTCCTCATTCCGTTCTGTTATCTGTACAAGATGAGGAAGATCGAGAGCAAGGCAAGGAAAGTGTAGCATCACATCCTCTTCATCGTGTTTCTTCTCATACAGAAAGTCTCTGATATTGACAATGTAAATGAAAATATTAGTCTCCTTTCTGTATTTAGAAACACGTGGGAGGAAAAAATGCAGAGAAAGCATATTACATCTGCCATTACTTTGCTCGTAGCTTTGTTTTTCGTCTTTCTGCTCTCCGGATGTAGTTTCGGAGGTGAAAGCGATGTGACGCCCGGTCAGACCGTGACCAGCGGAGCTTTCTGCTATACGCTCAATCCGGGTGGAAAGAACTGGACAATCGAGAAGAATTACAGCCACATCCCGATTCCTGAGGAGTGTGTAATACCTTCAAGCTTCCAGGGAAAGCCGGTCACCAGGGTGGGAACATTCGGCGGTACGGATATAAAATCCATCGAGATGCCTGACACAATTACGAAAATTGATGACCTTGCATTCATTAACTGCAAGAATCTGAGAGAAGCGGCATTATCTGACTCCATTACATCCATTCCGAATTCTCTCTTCAAGAATACACCGCTTGAGAAAGTGAACATGCCTGAAAAACTGATCTATATCGGTGATGAGGCATTCATGAATACAAACATCACCGAAATCGAATTCCCGGAGAATCTTGCCATGATTGGCTACCATGCTTTTCAGGGGACTGACCTGAAGCATGTTGTTTTCACTGATACAATCCTCAGCGTTGATGTCGGCATCCTTTCCGGCTGTGAGTCACTGGAATCCGTAACTGTACCTTTCTATAGAACCCCTGTAGGCAACTGGGATGAGCGCTGGAGCAAAGGAATACCATCTTCATGCTCCTACATCTACAACAACGGAAAGACAGGCCTCGCTTACATGCGCGCAAGTAAGGGATCAGCAGGAATCAACGGATACATATGCTGCGGATTGCCCGAGGGCGCCGCGGATACGGAGATCATCATCCCTGAAACACACAACGGCCTTCCTGTCATCGGCATAGCCGCCAACGCGTTCAGAGATATGACATCTCTTGTCTCTGTCTCGATTCCGGATTCAGTCATCTCAATCGGGGATAATGCCTTCAGCGGCTGCGCTTCATTAGCACTTGATGAATTGCCTGCAGAGCTTCAGGAAATCGGTGCCTCAGCATTCTCGGGATGCTCATCTCTCGCGGTCAGCGCATTCCCTGAAAAGCTAAAGTCCATTGGATTCTCAGCATTCTGGAATACCGCGCTTACATCGGCAATCCTTCCGGAAGGACTTGAATCCATCGGTAACAATGCATTCGTACACTGTGAATCCATTAAGGAGGCCTATATCCCTGAAAGCGTGACAGATGTTGGAAACAATATATTCGGAAACTGTTCCGCACTTGAGAAAATCACAGTGAATTTCGCGAAGAATAATCCTTCAGGATGGGACAGGGAATGGAAGGAAGGAATTCCAGCAAGCACACAGATTGTTCCAGCGGATGTCAACAAGGTCTATTACTCCCCTGCAGACAATGGATCCTCATATGCTGTCTCCGGACTGGCTGCTGAAACGACACTTGAAAGCGTCGTGATTCCTGCGCGCTACAACAATCGTCCCGTCACGGAAATATATCCGGACGCTTTCTCGGACTGCGTCTCTCTAAAGAGTGTCACGATTCCCGATACGATAGAGACAATCGGAAGCAACGCCTTTGCCGGGTGCACAACACTGGAAACAGTGGCGTTGCCAGAATCTCTCAGGGAAATCGGAATGGAAGCATTCCTGAACTGCACTTCCCTGAAGGTGCTCACGATTCCGGAAAATGTCGAGAGAATTGATTCCTTTGCGTTCATGGGATGCTCGTCAATCACATCTGTGGAGATCCCTATGAGCGTGAAATACCTCGGATCCGAAATCTTTGCCAGCTGCAGCTCTCTTTCATCGCTCACGATACCATGGGCAGAAGGAAGCCTTCCTTCAGGATGGAACATTGGCTGGAGCGGTGACTGTCAGGTGACTTATGGCGACATAAACCTGAAAGAACTTTCAGACATCCGTGACAATCTTGATCTGGCAGTGTCCAGTATCATAACACGCGTGATCGTAGAGGATATCGAAGGGGTTTCCACTTCACCATCGAATATCCAGGGCGTCAGCAAATATACGGTGTACTTCAATGGAGCGAAAGTAGGTGCTGAAATTGCAGGCGCAGAGACAGTCCTCTACGGATCTGCGTATATCGACACAGATGTTTATTCCGGTGACCAGACACAGGAAATAGAGCTCGAGGATGGCACGACATACGACGGTGAAGCACATACCGCAAGCTGGGCGTCTGAACTCAGCGGAAGATATCTGGAGGTGCGTGACATCATTGTCGATGGGATATCGCTTGACTGAGATTTACTGCAGAGCAGGGCTGGTAACAGCCCTGTTCTCATCTTAAAAGGAAAAAAAATAAGCCCTCATCTGAGAGCTCTTCATCTCCCGCGGGGATCGAACCCGCGTTGTCGGGATGAAAACCCGATGTCCTAACCACTAGACGAGGGAGACATTATGGAGTGAGCCGCACAGGATTCGGACCTGTGACCCACGCCTTAAAAGGGCGTTGCTCTACCAGCTGAGCTAGCGGCCCATGCTGAATCAACAGCATGGAGAATCTAGCATGATTAACAACCGCATTGCAATACCTTTTTACAAAATTATCATTTCATATCGAGCATTTTCTCAAGAACAGCCAGAGCTTCCTCGATTTTCGGATTAGGCTCATCTGTTTTTAATGATTCACTGACACAGCTTCTGATATGAGCCTCCAGCACCTCATGCGTTGCTTTCCGGATGATTGACTGGGTCGCCATAAGCTGTGTCGCTATATCAACACAGTAACGATCTTCATCAATCATCCGGAGGATGCCTTCAAGCTGGCCCTTCGCAATCCGGATCTTTCTTGTTACGCTTTCCCTGTCAGCCTTCAATGCCTGTTACCTCATATCCTGCCTCAGCGACAGCGGCCTTGAGGGTGTCATCGGAAACAGATTCTTCGCATTCAACTGCTGCATTCTTTTTCTCAAGAGACACATCGACGCCCTTCACGCCTGCAACTTTCACAAGCGCATCATGCACATGCTTTACGCAGTGCTGGCACATCATTCCCTCTACATTCAGAGTCTTTACCATAATCTTTTCTCCTTCTGATGGTTTTACAGAATTATCGAAAGGAAGCTCAATGCTTCCGATCATGCATTCATGCCTCTCTTCCATTGCAGAGATGCTGCCAGATGAATCCTTGTAGCGGAAGAAGCGAAGACGCAGCGCGTTCGTGACAACGAAAACAGAGCTGAAGCTCATCGCGAACGCTCCGATCATCGGGCTCAGCTTCATTCCGAAAGCAGGGTACAGCACACCTGCCGCGACGGGAATACAGATAGCATTGTAGAAAAGGGCCCAGAACAGATTCTCCTTTATATTCCTCATCGTAGCCTTGCCAAGCTCAATTGCCCTCGGGACATCCTCAGGATCGCTCTTCATCAGCACGATATCCGCGCTTTCAATAGCTATGTCCGTCCCGGCCCCGATTGCGATACCGGCATCGGAGCGAGCGAGGGCTGGCGCATCATTGATGCCGTCTCCCACCATGGCTACTTTCATACCCTGCTCCTGAAGCTTCCTGACCTCGCTGTCCTTATCCTCGGGAAGGACTTCCGCAATGAAATCATCAAGCCCCGCCTGTTTCTGGATAGCAGCGGCAGTGCGCCTGTTATCGCCTGTAAGCATGATGGTCCTTATGTTCATACGTCTCAGGTCCGCAATTGCATTCCTTGTTGTCGCCTTGATTGTATCAGAGAGCGCGATAATACCTATCAGGTCTCCATCAAGCGTGAAAAAAAGCGGCGTCTTTCCCTCATCTGCCAGCCTCTCCTCCTCTGCCTTCAGCGCTTCTGGGTAGCATGAGAGGATTTTCCTGTTCCCTCCATCGACCCGCTTTCCATTGATAACGGCACTTATTCCCTTCCCCTCGGATGCCGAGAAAGACGATGCCTCCTGGAATTCCACCCCCCTCTTCTCAGCCTCCCTGACGATAGCCTCCCCAAGCGGGTGTCCTGACAGTTTCTCGACAGAAGCTGCAAGCGACAGAAGGTTCATCGGATCCATGCCATTCACGGCGATTATATCCGTGACAGCGGGCTTTCCTTCGGTAATCGTACCTGTCTTGTCAAAGACAACGGTGTTGATTGAATGAAGCGTCTCCAGGGCCTCTGCGCTTTTTATGAGTATTCCGGATACAGCTCCTCTGCCGGTTCCCACCATGATGGCTGTAGGAGTTGCCAGGCCAAGGGCACATGGACATGATATGACCAGAACGGAAATCGCTATGGATAGCGCAAACTCGAATGACTCACCCGCGATAAGCCATGCGATTGCGGAAACAAGCGCTATCGCGATGACTATAGGAACGAAAACCCCGCTTACCTTATCCGCAAGCTTCGCTATCGGAGCTTTTGATGATGTCGCTTCATCAACAAGCTTTATGATCCTGTGAAGAGCAGTATCCTCTCCTACTTTCTCTATCCTCATCCTCAGGTATCCGGAGCTGAGGACTGTAGCTCCTGTAAGACGGTCCCCAGAGCTTTTGTCCACGGGAATCGACTCACCTGTAATCGCTGATTCATCAGCAGCTCCTGAGCCATCAATCACCACGCCATCTGCGGGAACAGAGGAACCAGCCTTGACTATCGCGATATCCCCTGGCTGCAGATCCTCAGCCGGTATCTCCACCTCATTGCCATCGCGGAGGACAATGGCTGTCTTCGGGGCCAGGTTCATGAGCTTCTCGATAGCCTCAGATGTCTTTCCCTTTGCCCTTGCTTCAAGCGTTTTTCCCAGTGTTATGAGCGTGAGAATCATACCGGCAGACTCGAAATAAAGATCCATTGCGGCAGCGTGAGCCGCGCCAGTGTCACCATGTCCAAGGGAGAATGCGATTCTATATAACGCGTAAATGCCATAGACAATGGCAGCTCCGGACCCCATCGCTATAAGTGAATCCATATTCGGTGAAAGATGGAAAAGACTCCTGAATCCTCCTATGAAGAACTTGCGATTTATAACAGCAACGGGAATCACCAGAAGGAAAAGCGTGAGGGCGAATATCATTGAGTTCTCGGCTCCCAGCAGAACAGAGGGAAGCGGCCACCCCATCATATGACCCATCGATATGTAAAAAAGAGGAACAGTGAAGACCAGCGAGGCAATAAGCCTCTTTTTCATCTTCGCATACTCCTCTTTGGCTATATCGCGTCTCGGCTGAGCTTCCTCAGTTTTCGTTTTCCCGGTTCTCGGGAGCGCTCCATATCCGGCTTTTCCGACAGCATCGACAATGCTTTCTTCGGAAATCACTTTATCATCATATTCGACGTCCATGCTGTTCTTGAGGAGATTTACGCTGACGGACTTAACACCATCCAGCTTCGCGACACTCTTCTCCACCCTGACCTGGCAGGCAGCACAGCTCATTCCGGTAACGTCAAAGCATTCCTTCATCTTCTTCTCCATACACCCCACGGGGGTGGGGTGTAATTTGAATATACTCCATGAATGCAAATGTGGCAATATCAGATCATGCCATCAGTGATCAGAGGAAGGCGGTCAGGATCCATAGCCGTAAGATACATCAGCGTGTATACGGACTGCGATAACGTGATATGCTCTGTTGTGGCCTCAATCTCATCCTGGATGACTGCAAGCTCCGCCTGCAATACAGAGCTCTGGGAAGAAGACCCAAGGGCAAGCCCTGTCCTCTCCTGCTCGGCTTTCAGCTCATCCGCATCCCTTTTCAGCTCCGCATAAGCAATCTTCTCGCGTGAAAGGCATGCCTGCATGTAAGATGAAGAGACATTGGCTGAAATCGTGCGCACAGCGCTGTCATAATCAATGGATGCTGAAGCGAGGTCACTCTCTGCGCGCTTGATGTCATTCATCTTCTTGCCGCCATCCCAGAGCGTCGTAGAGAGAGCCACAGTGATGTTCACACCCCATGTGTCTTCCCAGGAAGAAGGCTTTATGGTACCTCCATATGAGGCTGATACCTGCAGCGCTATATCCGGTTTTCCATAAATGCTGCCCTTAGCGATCTTGCCGGTATACTCCTGCACCTCTTCCATTGAGCTCAGCATCTGCAGAGGAAGCCTCGCGGGATCCACAGCAAGCTCCAGAAGCTCTTCCTCGCTATACGATAGGATCTTATCGGCAATGTCCTCGTCTGGGATGTAGGAGATCTTGTCCATCGTGAGATTGCTGATTCCGGTCAGTGTCCTGAGACTCTCAAGCACTGAAGAATACTGCATCTCAAGCTCTTTCCGGGAAATCGCTGTCTGCTGTTTCTGCATACGCGCATCCAGCACATCAGATTCAAGCATCGCGCCCGCCTCTTCTGCGCTTTCTGCAATCACAATCAATTCGTCAGCCTTTGCCTCTACCTCATCAAGCAACGGGAAGATTGTGTCCATGTAGTAAAGTGCATCAAGCATTGACTTCAGCTGAACGATAAGCTGGCTTTCCTTGTCCGTTCTCTCCATCGCCCTGATGGATTCGACAGTCTCGAAAAGCTTCACGGCGTTGCTGAGCTTTCCCCATGTGTAAATCGGCTGCGTAAGTGTCAGCTGTCCCTGAATGCGGTTGTTGCCCATGTCCATCGAAACCGTCACAGGATCGGTGAAAAGTGAGCCAACAATCGCTGGCAAGCCCTCAATGTCATCCGGGTCCATTGTGATAGGTCCGAGCATCGGATTTGCCATGAATGTGCCGGAGACGAGAAGATCAATAGTCGGCGTGTAGCCTCCCTTTGCGTCCTTTGTATCAAGTGCAGCCTTCAGGATTTCCTGATCGGATTTCAGAAGCTCAGCATTACCGGTCTCCATCGCTGTAATGAGAGAAGAAAGCGTATACTTCTCCCTTTCTGTGGCGGAAAGCGGTGCGATGATTGCTGTTATCAGCAGGAATACGATGAAAAAGCGTCTCATACAGCTACCTCCTTCCTGTCTTTTCCTGTCCATCCGCAAGCTTTCCTGATCTTATGTCTTTCCAGGATGAAATAGAATGTCGGCATGAGGAAAAGCGTGATGAACGTACTGGTTGTAAGACCTCCCATGATGACCTGGCCAAGAGGCGCATATATCTCAGCACCCTCACCTGTTGCAAAGGCCATCGGGATAACACCGAGAATCGTCGTGAGTGAGCTCATGAGAATCGGGCGGAGTCTGGTGGATGTTCCCCTCCTGATATTATCAAAAAGCATCTCCATCTCGCGCTTATAGGAAATACTTCCCAGAAGAGTCTCCCCTTCCTTTATGCTGATTCCGAGCGCAGAGGCCTCTTTCTCTCGAGCCTCACTCTCCAGCTGGTTGATGTAATCGACAAGGATGATGCCATTGTTCACAAGCATACCTCCCAGCGTCACGACACCAAGAAGAGAGACCATGCTCATCGAGGATCCGAAGAGCGCGAGAGAAAGCACGACACCGATTATGCAGAAAGGAACAGTGAGCATGATCAGCAGAGGCTGATCGAAACGCTCATAGATCAGAACGATGACCATATAGACAAGGAAGAGCGAGATCAGCAGGGCCTGCATCAGCGGTCCCATGGAATCACCGATGAGCTCATCTATGCCTCCGACATCCGTGCTGACTCCATCTGGAAGCGGATTGTTCCTGATATACTCACTGACACGGCGGCTGATTCCCGTCGTCGACTCACCTGTGATCTGTGCGCTGACAGTCATTGCTACGGCCCTGTCAGTATGGCTGATGGAGGAAAGCTCCGTTTCCATCACAAGATCGGTGAGTGCATCCATTGAAACCGCGGATCCTGCCTGGGTATAGAGCACAAGCGAATCAAGCATCTTCTGGGACACAGGCTCATCAGCTGCGTCCGATGAGAGATGGATACTGTAGCGGGAATCCGTAGCAGGATCGAGATAGATGCCCGTGTCCATTCCATTGAAGAGAATCGCGGTGGTCATCGCGGCCTCATAGCTGGTAAGGCCAAGAGAAGAAAGGTACTCGTAGCTTGCATCCATGACAGCAGCGGTTGAGTCGAAATTGCTTGATATCGACACAGAGAGGACCTCTGGATCCGAAGCAAGGTAGGATTCGAGTCCCTCTGCATAGTCATAGAGGACATTCTCATCCTCTCCGATAAGCGTGATACCATAACCACCACCGCCAGACATATAGCCTACGAGGTAGTCAAAACCACCGTTTTTAACGGAGAACTCCGCATCGGGGATTGCCGCAGAGAGCTCATACTGCATCTGGAATATAATATCGTGTATATCCCGGTCTCTGTCCGCAACCGGAACAAGCACCACATGCATTCCACCCTGGTTCTCGGCATTCGCGACAGTAAGGGCATCAACAGAGCGTCCGGAATATACGACTACGGATTCTGTCTCCGGCACTTTCTCACGGAGAATGCGCTCCGCCTCATCCATCGCCGCTCTGGTATCATCAAGGGTGTAACCAGTCGGGAAAGTCGCTGATACATAGAAATCATTGTTGTCCGTCGATGGGATGAACGAGATATTGATGCTCGTAAGGGAATAGACAGTGAGGCCGAGCACGAGAATCGCCATGACGATTATGAATGGCGTATGCTCTATGCAGAAACCAAGTGCCCTGCCATAGCCTTCCTCAACTTTCCAGAATCCCCTGACAGCGAAGCTGTCCTTCTTTTTGAGTCTGATCCCATCATCTTTCAGGAAATGCCTGAGAAGATAAGGCATGTAGACCATGGCCACAAAGAGGGACGATCCGATTGCGATCATGAATGTGATCGACACATCGTGGAGGATATCTCCGACAAGACCTGAGAGAAGCACGACAGGTATGAAGACGACAACGGTCGTGAGGTTTGACCCGATTACGGATTTATCAACGACTCCGGTACCTTTGTATATCGACTCGACAACGCTGTACCTTCCCTTCCCGTTATCATCCGTCTCCTGATAATACCTGTACACCTGGTCAAGAACGACGATTGAGGCATCGACGATCGAGCCAAGCGAGACTACGATACCTGAGATCGAGAGGATGTTGATCGTGATTCCTGCGATTTTCATGACGATGAAAGTGAAGAAGCAGGAAAGCGGAATCGAGAGACCGATTGCCAGCGTCGCCTTCGCGTCATTGAGAAACAGGAATATGATGAGAACAGCGATCAGGATACCGAGGATACCGGACTCGATCACGTTCCCGAGGGATGAAAGGACGAGCCTGCTGTCATCCTGGATCATATGGTATCTGACAGCGCCGTTCGTATCACGCTCCGATTCCTCCAGGATTTCCTTCACTGCATTCGTTATCTGTATCGTATTGCCGTCTGCACGCTTCGATATCTCGACAACGATTATGTCCTTTCCCTCCGATGTCACATAATAATCCCTGCCGGAATAGGCAAGAGTGACATCCGCCACATCGGAAAGCCTGATGATCTCTCCAGAGTCCGTGGCCCCGACAGGCAGTCCTTTGATATCCTCAAGGCTGTCATAACGGCCATCGAACCTCAGATCGATTCTATGCCCCTCAGCCATGGCGGTATCAAGCGGCATCGATATATTCGAGTACGAGAGTATCTGGTAAACCGTCAGCGGTGATATCCCTCTGGCATTCAGATCATCCATTCTCAGACGCACCGAAACCTCCGGCTCGTCGGATCCGCTTATGCTTATTGTGGACACTCCCGGTATTCTTGTCAGCTGCGGCCGCAGCGTATCGTTTATATATTCCGTAAGTGCCGCAGTGTCCCCTGACGACTCGACAGAGAATGACACGACCGGAAGCATTGTCGCACCGCCGATCATCGCCGTGGGCTCGCCCTGAAGTCCGTCAGGAAGAGACGGCATCAGCTGCGAGATCCTGTTCCTGACCTCGTTAAGCTGATCCTCCGGGTTGACACCATCACGGAAAGTGATGGTAATCATCGCAGCGCTGTTCATCGACTGGCTGTCCATGCTCTTGAAATCCGGAAGCGTGACGAAATCATCCTCAAGGATATCAACAACATCTTTCTCAACATCCTCAGCCGAGGCTCCAGGATATACCGCGATAACGAATATCTGCGGCATATTCATATCAGGGATAAACTCCAGATTCGTTGTCGTTATGGAGAACATGCCGAAGACAGCCAGAGCTATCAGGATCATGGAAAGGACTGCTGAATGCCTGACCGCAAGCGTTGCTATCTTCATCTCTCCTCCTTGATGATCCTCACTTCCTCACCAGGAAGCAGGCCATTCTGACCTCTGATGATGAATGTCCTGCCCTCATACGATGGATCTATGGCGAAGTAAGAAGAATCCTCTGCGATGTCCCCCATCTCAATATATTCCGCGCTCTTCCCGTCATCTGCTATGGCATACACAGAACCATCAAGCTTCCTGACTGCGAGAGGAAGCGTCAGATACTCTTTAGAGGACCATGTGACAGCTGCCCTTATAAACATGCCGGGAACAAAGCCCTCAGGAGATGCAAGGCGGACTTTCACCTGGAATGTCTTCGAGACAGGATCGACATAAGGCGAGATGGAGAGAAGCTCCGTGCCGGAAGAGTATCCGTCAGGAGAAGAAACAGTGATCATGAGATTATCCCTCTTCTCCATGATCGTATGGAAATACTTCTCTCCCAGCTTCAGGTTGACAACAAGATCATCAAGATCCGCGATGATAGCCAGAGGCATTTCCTGCGAACCGACCGATCCTGCGGAAGAAGGAGCCTGGATGACGGTGCCGGAGACAGGAGAGGTAACTGTGGCATAGGACAGCTGCAGCTCTGCAAGCTCAAGCTGGGCCCTGGCAGCCTCCAGCTGTGCAGAGAGAGTATCGTAATCCTGGGCAGTGGCACCACCTGACTTTCTGAGCGCCTCCACCCTGGTGAATGCCGCCTCTAATCCCTGAACCTGTGCTTCAGCCTGTCTTAGCTGAAGTTCATATGGGCGTTTGTCGATAACAGCTATCACAGAGCCCTTCTCTACCACGTCACCTGCGCTTATAAGGTATTCCTCGACAGTGCCGCTCACGAACGGGACAACCGGAATCATCGCTTCCGCTTCAATATAACCGGTGACACTGATGCCTTCATCTATCCTGCGATACTCCGGCATTACAGTGACAACAGGCGAAACCGGCGGTGTGTATTCAACTTTCCTCTCAAGCGAGAAGAAATAATAAAGCCCGGCTGCTACGGCCGCGAAAACAACAAACAGTATGATGTACCTTATCAGAGAATTGCGTTTCTTCCTGTCCATAATCCTTTCCTGATTTGAATTGTCCGATGCAATACAGGCTGAAAATAACAACAGAATAGAAACAACGTGTCGGAATCCAACACTGTGTAGTATTCTTGTCGGAATATTTTTTCCTGACACATTTTTGCTTTCTGTCATTCACAGAAGATGCCACTTCTGCTACTATCTGTGCCATGAGCATTTACAGCGAGACACTTGAAAATCAGAAAGCATTCTTCAGAAGCGGCAGCACACTTACTTACAGCTTCAGGATCAGCATGCTGAAAGCATTGAAATCTGCTCTGAAGCAGAATGAGGATGCCATACTTGACGCACTTGCAGCGGATCTGGGGAAAAGCAGATTCGAGGGTTATGCGACTGAGCTTGGCATCGTATATGAGGAAATCGGGTATCTTGAGAAGCATCTCAGGCGTCTCATGCGTCCCACAAAGGCAAAGACCCCGATCACGCAGTTCTTCTCAAGATCATATATACTGCATGAACCAATGGGGAACACCCTGATCATGAGTCCGTGGAACTACCCGCTCCAGCTTACGATGGTCCCTCTTGCAGGCGCCATTGCGGGAGGGAATACAGCCATTGTCAAACCATCCAGATACAGCAGCAGCACATCTCTTGTCATGAAGAAGATAATCAGCACGGCATTCTGCGATGATTACATCGCCCTTTTCGAGGGAGGGCATGAGACAAACACCGCGCTGCTTGATCTGAGATGGGACTTCATCTTCTTCACGGGATCCCCTGCTGTCGGCCGCATCGTGCACCAGGCTGCAGGAAGGAACCTTACGCCATGCATCCTTGAGCTGGGAGGCAAAAGCCCTGTCATCATCGATGGCACTGCTGACATATCGCTCACGGCAAGAAGGCTTGCCTGGGGTAAATTCCTCAATGCCGGTCAGACATGCGTCGCACCGGACTACGCCCTGGTGAAGAAAGGAATGGCTGAGCCCCTGATTGCCGCAATGGAGAAAGAAATCAAAAAGATGTTCACATCAGATCCGCTTTCATCCGAAGATCTGCCGAAGATAATCAATGAGAAGCACTATGAAAGAATCAAAGGGCTCATCGAAGGCTCCGTCACTTCGTATGGAGGAGAAACGGATGACACATCTCTCCGCATTGCGCCTACGCTGCTCTATCCAGTCAAGGAAACAGACCCGGTGATGCAGGAAGAGATATTCGGCCCTGTGCTTCCTATTATCGAATACGATGAATTCGATGCTGCCCTTGATTTCATCAGGAAGCGAGAGAAACCTCTTGCATTCTACATCTTCAGCAAGGACAGGAAGCATATCAGCAGAGCGCTTTCCTCCCTCTCTTTCGGAGGCGGGTGCGTGAACGATACAGTCGTTCATCTCACTGCCCCTGAACTCCCATTCGGCGGTATAGGCAATTCCGGCATGGGATGCTACCATGGCAGGAGGAGTTTCCAGGCATTCACGCATGACAAGGCCATCATGGATAAGGCTTTATGGCTTGACCTGCCTGTGAGATATGCTCCTTTCAAGGGGAAGCTGGGTCTGCTTAAGAGGCTGATGCGCTGATTATGAGGGAAAAGAGAAGCGATAATGTACTGAGAATCATATTCAATACTGTTCGCAGTCTCGCTGTCGGCCTGACAACGGGTGTCTTCATCACGTTCTTTGCGAACACGGTGAATCTTGCAGGCCGGGTGAATAGCCGTTACCCGCTTCTCATTCTCCTCATTCCCTTCGGGGCTATCCTGACGCTGAAGATTTATCAGAAGCTTGGCGATTCATTCCGCAAGACCACAGTGTCCGCGATAGACACGATTCACGAGATGGAGGATGACGCAAACGAAGGCAGGCTCAGGCCTGGAAGGATTTCCCCCTGGATGGGTCCTGTCGCCTACATTGCAGCGGCGATATCCCACTTCACGGGCGCTTCTGTCGGCAAGGAAGGTGTCGGCGTGCAGATAGGTCTTGCAATCGGCGAGCTCTTCACAAAGCTTGAAAGGAAGCTCGCATGGCGCGGTCATTACGGCAGGGAGGACTATTATCTGATGACAGGATCTGCCGCAGCGTTCGGTTCTCTCTTCGGATCTCCTATCTCCGGGGTGCTCTTCGGCCTCATGTTCGCTACGCCTGACATGCTCCGCCTCGACGCGCTATATCCATGCCTTGTCTCATCTTATGCCGCTGTCTATGTGGCAATCAAGCTTGGGATCCATAAAATGGAGATTCCTGATTTCACAGAGCTTCCGGCTTCACTTGAGAATCTTATGGTCGTCATCGCCTTTGCATCTCTTATCGGGCTCCTTGCAAGGCTTTTCCTGTTCCTTCTTGAGCGTTTCCGCGATGAAGTCAGCAAGAAATACGGAAGCAAGATCTTCAGTGCCTTCGTACCGGGGCTCCTCGTCACTCTGTTCTCGCTCATCATCTGCCTTTTCACCGGAGCATTCGATTACAACGGCCTCTCTCTCGAGCTGCTGTACAGGGCAATTGACGGCAGGGGAATTCCCCTTTACGCATTCATTCTCAAGGCTCTGATGGTCTTCATGTCCATATCAGCAGGATTTGTCGGAGGAGAAGTCGTTCCGCTGTTAGTTACAGGGGGAACATTCGGGTACACATTCGCCTCGCTTCTTGGCCTTGAGACGGCACCTTTTGCCGTCCTTGGCGCCATTGGAATGCTGACCGGAGGAACAAACCTTCCCCTCGTCTGTTTCGCGCTCGCGCTCGAGCTTTTCAGCTACAGCGAACCATTGCTGCTTTTCATGACGGTCGCTGTCTCCTACCTTGCCTCCGGCAGTAAGGGCATATACCAGCATCAGAGAATCGCGTTGAGGGAAAAGACCACGCGCTGATCATTCCTTCCAGAGCCACCACGACTGAAGCTCACCCCTGCAGAGCCCCAGTTTTTCCTGCAGCGATATGCTGGCCATATTCGAAATGTAGACATTGCAGTAAGCTTTGCGGCCCCTTTCCAGTGCTTTGCGGATGAGATACATCTCCATCCCTATTCCGATTCCCATGCGCCTGTATTCCGGAAGAACCGTGAGCATGCCCATCGCTCCTTCGCTGTGAAAACCGGCAAAGGCCATGAGATTCCCGTCTGGATCGAATGCGCCGAATAGATTGCCGCTGGCTATGACGCTGCGGATATATTCTTCCTCATGGCCATATGCCTCCGCAACGGAATGCGCAAATGACTCATCAAGCTCTCTGATACCCTGAAGAGATTCAGCTGTTATCGATTCACAGCCATACACATAGAGATATGTCGGTTCCTCACACCGGAATCCGAGCTCGCTTTTCATATATGAGGCAAGCTTATCCCCATGTGCAACGGCAAGACCTGAAGATGGAAGATAATGAAGAAGCTCGTCGCTGCTGCCGAATGAGGCAACGTAATACGTGCCGCAGGAATGCCTGAAGACAATCCCGGAGTCTGAAGAGAAGTATTCGACGCGCCCAATACCATGCTCAAGCGCATCTATGATGTCCGCATAGCTGGTCTTGTCCATCCCGCAGAGGACAGATGCGATATCCTTATTGTCCACATGTAGAATATATCACCACGAAAGACGGTTTAAAAGACATTGTGTTTTGTGATAGATTATGCACGCTATGGACGGAAAGAACATACGAAACATAGGCATCATGGCACATATCGATGCCGGAAAGACAACGACTACAGAGAGAATACTTTACTATACAGGCGAGAATCATCGTATCGGCGAAGTCGACAACGGCGAAGCCACGATGGACTGGATGAAGCAGGAACAGGACAGGGGAATCACAATCACTTCTGCAGCGACGACGTGCTACTGGAGGGATCATCAGATCAACATCATCGACACCCCGGGTCATGTCGACTTCACAGCAGAAGTGGAGCGTTCCCTGAGGGTCCTCGATGGGGCTGTCGGTGTCTTCTGTGCTGTTGGCGGAGTTGAACCGCAGACCGAGACGGTATGGAGACAGGCTGACAGATACAGAATTCCGCGTATTGCATTCGTCAATAAGATGGATAGGCTTGGTGCTGATTTCTTCCGTGTTCTGGAGGATATGAAGAAGAAGCTGGGGGCAAACCCAGTTCCTCTTTGCATCCCGGTGGGAAGCGAGAGCTCATTCTCAGGTGTCATTGACCTCTCGAGCATGGAGTATCTTAAGTTTTCATCTGACGATGAGGGAAAGAGCATCGAGCGCTCCCCTATCCCTGAAACTGAAAAGGAAAAGGCTGAGGAGTGGAGGGAGAAGCTCATCGACAGTGTCGCCTCCTATTCCGACGAGATAACAGAGCTATATTTTGATGGAAAGGACATTCCACGTGAAATGATCATGTCCACGCTCAGGGAATGCACTCTCCGCCGGGATCTGCTGCCTGTATTCGTTGGCTCCTCGCTGAAGAATATCGGTGTACAGACGGTCCTTGATGGCATCGTCGATCTTCTTCCTTCCCCCGAGGAAGCGGAGCCTGTCGAGATCATCAATGCAAAGAACGGCAAAACCGATTCCCTCCCTCATAACACATCAGGTCCTCTTGAGGCTCTCATATTCAAAATCCAGGTGGATCCGCAGGCCGGCCCTATGTGTTTTGTCAGGGTCTATTCCGGTACACTGAAGAAAGGTGTATCCGTGTACAACATCACCAAGGGCAAGAAAGAGAGGATCAACAGGCTGCTGAGAATGCATGCAGACAGGCAGGAAGATCTCTCAGAGCTCAAGGCTGGCGACATCGGTGTCATCATCGGCTTCCGTCTTGCGCAGACAGGAGATACAATTGGGGCGGAGAATCATCCATACCTGCTGGAGAAGATGTCATTCCCGAATCCTGTCATCTCAGTCGCGATCGAACCGAGCTCAACAGCTGAGCAGGAAAAGCTCAACAAGGCTCTGCAGACACTGGCCATGGAGGATCCTACCTTCACTTATAAAGAAGATGCAGAGACCGGGCAGCTTATTATATCAGGAATGGGTGAGCTTCATCTTGATGTGCTCGTGACCAGGATAAAGGATGAGATGAAGGTGAACTGCCGTGTCGGAAACCCTCAGGTATCCTACAGGGAATGCATCAAGGAAGAGGCCTCTGGAAGAGAAGAATTCTCAAGGACAATCGCAAACAAGGAAAATACCGCGGCTCTTTCTATTACTGTGAAACCTCTTCCTCCGAAAAGCGGCAATGTGCTTAAGATCACCGCGCCAACAAGAGACATACCCGAGGAAATCATCGAAGCAATCAGGAACGGTATCAATGGTGCGTTCTCCGGTGGAATCAGATTCGGCTATGAGTGTACGGATATCGAAGCTGATGTTACTGCTATCGAGTATGACGAGAATACCTCTACCCCATTTGCATTCACATCATGCGCCGCGATGGCTTTCGACAGGATAGCATCCCAGGCAGGCCCTGTGCTCATGCAGCCTGTTATGAAGATACAGGTGTCCGCGCCATCGGAATATATCGGGGATGTGATCTCTTCAATAACCCAGCGTGGAGGCATCGTCCTTTCAATGGAATCACGCCCAGGAGCAGACACAGTCATCGCTGAGGCTCCGCTTGAGAAGATGTTCGGATACACAACTGTACTCAGATCATCAACCCAGGGCAGAGGTTCCTTCAGCATGGAGTTCTCGCATTATTCAGAAAAAAACTGATAATATCCATAGTGAATATGGGAGTCTTTAAATGACTCCCATATTTTTTGTGCATACTTATGTATTTTAACTATAAATTTTAATATAGTTTTGATATTTAATATTAGTATTCTCAAATTAAACCATGCAGTTCTTATACATCAATTCCTCACCTAAATAATGGTTGCGTATCATCTAGTTTCAGAATTTCTTCTTCCAGATTTTTCGGTGCACAATCATTGTTAAAAGATATTGAACTTAACTTTAGGTGCGTCGCATAGCCGCAAAAGAAGGAGTTCAACAATTTACAATAGCTCTTTACACATATTCATCTTTGACGATGCACTTACTTTGTCATTTGAATGAAGCCTATTGCAATATCGATTTTTCTTTACTTCTCTGTCCTGGTCTTTTAACATTTTCCTAATAGCTTGATTAATTCAAAAGGAGGATTAGATGAGCGTCAATACCAAGGATATCAGGAATGTGGCAATCATCGGCCATAATGGTACGGGAAAGACGAACCTCATAGAGCAGATGCTTTACTATGCAGGCGTTCTTTCCCGCGCTGAAACCGTAGACAGCGGAAAAACAGTCAGTGACTACACAGATGAGGAAATCCAGAGAAAGATGTCCGTCCATTCAGCTCTGGCTTCATTCCAGTGGGACGGAAAGCAGATCAACGTACTCGATACACCGGGTACTGGCGATTTCATAGGAGAGGCAATCTCCTCCTTCAGAGCAACAGAAGCTGCCTTGATGATGGTTGATGGCAGAGAGGGTGCGCAGATAGAGACCATCAAGCTCTGGAGAAGACTTGACGAGAGAAATAAGCCGAGAGCTGTCTTCATCAATAAGATGGACAAAGAAAGGGCAAGCTTCAGGCATACCATAGATTCATTGGTTGAGGAGTTCGGTGCGCACTTCGTGCCTGTTGTTATGGCTCTTGGAGAGGCAGAGGAATTCAATGGTGTCATCAACCTTATTGAAAACCAGGCGTATCAATTCCACGAAGGCGGCAAGGAAACTCCGATGCCAATCCCTGAGAAATACGCAGCTGTCGTTGAGGATTTCAGGGCAAGGCTCATCGAGAATGCGGCAGAAGGTACGGATGAGCTGATTGAGAAATACTTTGAGGAAGGAACCCTTGAACCTGATGATATCAGGCACGGTCTTGCTGTCGGAATGAGAACGAACAGGGTCGTCCCTGTATTCTGCGGCGCCACGGACAAGGGCGCAGGTATTACTTCCCTTCTCAACTTCATCAAGAACAATTTCCCGTGGCCACTTGGCATCGAGGAATACATCATCGGACATGATGGAGAGGAAACTACTCTTGAGATTGATCCTGAGAAGCCATTCTCTGCTTACTGCTTCAAGACAACTATTGACCAGTTCTCCGGTAAGATGAGTTTCATAAAGATTGTCACAGGCGTTCTTACACCTGACACCGACATCTACAACAACGAGATTGGCAAGAAAGTCAAACCGGGCAAGCTTTACAGGGCTATCGGCAAGAAGCTTGTAGAAACGGATTCTCTTGAAGCTGGCGACATTGGTATCATCACGAAGTGCGATATCGCGTATACAAATGCGACATTCGTTGCAGGTCCGGAATATAAGAGACGCTTCAGGCCTCTCAAGATGCCACAGCCTGTATACCAGCTGGCAATCTCTGCGGAAGACAAGAAGAGCGAGGACAAGATGAATGACGCTCTTCACCGCATCGCTGAAGAAGATCTCACTTTCCAGATGAAGTACAATGACGAGACAAAGGAATCGATTATCGGAGGCATGGGCGAACTCCATATCGGAATGATTCTCGACAAAGTACAGGAAAAACAGAAGATCAAGATCAATACCCGCATACCGAAGATTGCTTACAGGGAGACAATCACAAAAGACTCCGGTCTTTCTGAATATACCCACAAGAAGCAGACTGGCGGCCATGGTCAGTTCGGACGTGTCATCATCGACATCAAGCCATCTGAGCGCGGAGAGTATTACACATTCGAGAATGCAGTCAAAGGCGGTAACGTATCCAAAGGCTATGTCCCAGGAATTGAGAAAGGAATCCATGAGGCAATGGAGGAAGGATATCTTGCTGGCTACCCACTTGTGGATATCGCGGTAACCCTTGTCGATGGAAAGGAACACCCTGTCGATTCATCTGAAATGGCATTCAAGATGGCCGCAAAGGGTGCTATGCAGGTCGCACTCGGCAAAGCTGGCTGCGTGCTTCTTGAGCCATTCATGAAGCTTGAGGTATTTGTCGAGGATGAGTATCTCGGATCAATCCTTTCCGATCTTTCCTCAAAGCGCGGACGCGTTCTTGGACAGGAAGAGAAAGGCCATGTAGTCTCCGTGAAGGCAGAGGTTCCTATGGCTGAACTGAGGAATTATGCAATCGAGCTGAAATCAATGACTTCAGGAACAGGTTCCTTCGAACTTGAATTCGATCACTATGAGGAGCTTCATGGTAAGCTCGCCGATGACGTGATCGCTGAATCGAAGAAGGCAAAGGAAGCTGCTGAAGCCTGAGACCTCTCAGAGATTGAAAGTGCCGTAGCGATACGGCACTTTCTTTCTGTGCTGACAATCTTTTTTCCGCACGGGTATCCAAATCGCGCTGAGAAAATCCAGAAAAACACGCTGATTATCCCCGAAGGCCTGATATAAAACTACCGCAGATAACCCCTACGCTCGCATAGTGGCTGAATGCGGTTCAGCGATTTTTCATATAGCAAGCTATATGAAACTCTGCTCCTGTGGTATAATATGCATATGCAGAAGGCGTACCGTTTCAGGCTTTATCCGACAGACGAGCAGAAGCAGCAGATGATCCGTATCATCGGCTGCTGCCGCTTCACCTATAACCGCCTTCTGGAATACTGCTCAAAGTCTTATAAAAGAAGAGGGGAAAGCCATACATCCTTCGATTTGAACAACTTCATATGCCATACTCTCAAGAAGGCATACCCGTGGCTCTCCGATGCGCCTGCTCAGACATTACAGTGTGTTTCTGCCGACCTCTCTGCCGCATTCAAAGCGTTCTTCAGGAAGGATGCTTCTTACCCGAAGTACAAGTCCAAGCGCCGTTCGAAGAAGAGCTTCAGGATACCCCAGAGAGGAA
>CASFLH010000105.1 GCA_949295505.1 uncultured Spirochaetales bacterium
CGCCAAATCGACCACGCCGGATTCATTATCGATTTCCTTTCCAGGTGCTCTGATTGTCTTCCATTCTGCTCAATTCAATTGCCTCTTGCTGGGATCAATAGCACTGCAGCATGAGCCAGGTATTCTCAAAACGGCGTGCAAGGAGATCCTCAGCAGGCAGGAAGAAATATATCCTGCCGCAATCCCCGAACATAAGGGAGAAATCCTCGGTCTCCACCATATCAAGCTGGAAAAGGAGCCGCCATCTACCCGCATGGTCCCGGGCCTCCGCAATCTCCTCTTCTGTGATATCATCCCACCCATGGCCGAGGAAGAAACCCCTTGCTATAAGCTCGCATTCAAGAGCCATGCTACCCTGTATTATGTCAGGCCAGCCAAGAAGCTTTGATCCTGTATTCTGCTCAGAATAAGGATTGCCTTCCTGTGCCAGGCCAAATTCATAGCAATCCTCAGGATCAGGGAAAGACGGAAGCCTCTGCATGCCGATATGGAGCATGGGATACCGTCTTTCAGAGGGTAGATCATCTGGGAAACTCGCCTCAGACAGGGCTGAAACGTCTTCAAACCAGAAGACTTTTGCGCATCCTGCATCGGATGGGGAATACCCCCATCTCATCGAATCAGTCTCATAGAAGAACGAGAGCACGCCATGATCCGGGAGCATATTGTCATCATCATATTGCCGCAGAGCGCCGCAATCAAACTGGGCAATGAATGAAAGGGGGACTGCTGAGCGCCCCTCTCCCGGGCAGAACCGGGGCCATTCAAAGCCTTCTGGAATATCAGGGCGGCCTCCGAACCGGCTGCCTCCCTTTCTATACGGCTCCTTACCGGAAATATCAAGATTTATGCTGTTCCTCTGCAAGGACATCGCCTCCTCCGTTACCTATCTATGGTATCGCCAAGTATGTCAAGAAGATACATAAGCTGGAGGATTGCATTCGGATAAGCTCCATACTTCCCCGCATTCCTCATTCTGCGGCTCATGCTCCATAGGCTGCCATGAAGCTCGGAAACAAGGATCGCGCGACGCGAATCAACATCCGTGGCGGATTTATCCCTTCGCTTAAGCGCCATGCCGCGCACGAAGAGCACCCTGGCGCGTGTATCTCTCCTGCGTTTCATATATCTAGCATAAAGGCTGCCGAAATAAAACATTTCAAGGGCCGTGAACAGGACGGTCATGGCATAATCCGTAAGATCAGGCACATGCCCTTCAGCAAACCGAGTGTAAACCAGATACACTATCAGCAGAAGATTCGTGAGAAGATCGCCATGGTCAAGTATCCATCCGATTGCAGTCTCGACGATGACAGATGCCTTCACGGGCTTAAGGCCTATGAGCCGGCTGTTCTCGAAGCTCTCGGTAGCGTCATTCCTGAATTCGCAGATATCGATGAAATCATCTGAGAGGATATTCTTAAGCAGTATGTTGAAATGCAGCCTCATGCTTCCTGCCGCATCATTTCCGATCCTATTCCTGATCCCGAGAACCGAGATCCCATAGTAGATCCAGTTTGCTGAGAAATGCGAGGAATTCAGCTCCGCTATGGTCTCCCTTTCTATTTCGCTGGTATAGTCGAGACGGACAAAATCCTCTTCATTCTCAGCAGGGACCACCAGAGAAGGAAGGTCTTCATACACGCTGTTGCGATAGAATGTAACGAAATTGTCCCTGAACTCGGTCTGCCCGTTGGCTGAGCAGTAGCCGGTATTGCTGTCAATCGAGCTGCCATCACGTACAGCCGCGATGAGGCAGCCATCACGGGAGACAAGATTCGCGCTTACGGCAATGGTGTTCGAATTGATCGATCGCTGGAGATATCCGTTGATAAGGCCTACCAGCGTCCTGGCATGGGATTGCCTGCCTATGGGATTGTTGTCATATGACATGACCAAGTCCATCCTCTTGTATTCTGCCCGCCTTACAGAGCGGACCGCGTCAGCTATTGAAGAACCATGGCCGTGAAGGCGATGCCTGAGAAGCGGATGCGAGATATCACTGCCATTATCGAAGGCATCAAGCGTCGCGAACGTTGTCCGGCCGACCTTCAGCTTCATTACCCTTATGCTGTTGTTCCCATCTTCGGAGGAGGATGGTACATCTATTCTCATCAGCCTGGATATCACGCCGGAATAATAGCCAGCGCGGCCCAGCATGCGGACCTTGATGAATTCATTCACCGTATTATCGTAGAAGAGGGCGAAGGGGATCATCCCCTCCTTCTTCTTCGAGGAGATCACCATATCAGAAGAGATATATAAATGGGAAAGCATCTCAACGATTGCATCCGATGGCCCGCCTATCAGGCTGAACTCCATCCGGCCATTCTCCTTGGCGATGATCGAGAATGTCACGGAAGGGACGAAGATATCAGCAGCGGATCCGGTTATGGCCTTGAGGGTCTCCGCAGTATCGCTGTCCGCTATTCTGAACACGAATCCGAAATGACTAGCCATCCGGATGACGGTATAGATGAAATACTCCTCCATCCATGGATAGCCAGATGGCTCTGCCGGACAGGGGAATACCCAGTTGTAATGGGATCTATACCTGCTGAGGAAGGAAATGAGCGTGCGGATGTTCCTGAATGCTCCTCTTTGGATCATCGCCTTTATATTCTCTGCGGTGAAGGTAGGAGCGATACCATGATAGAATTCCCCTTCCGGGATTTCAGGGATATCCACCGCGATATCATACGCCTCCCCGTCATCTTCAGCATCTGACCATGAATCAATTGAGAGGATGCAATCCTTATCCGGCCTCTGGTATTGCCCGACAACAGAGCATTTATGCCTCTGCGTCGTTGATATGAATCTGATGAAATTGACCCCGGGATCCCCGGCTTCTTCCTCATACAATGCCAGGCTTTCGTTTATAGCCCTGATCTCATAGTCATAGAACATATGCCCACCTCATTACCATTCTAAGGCATTATTCCCAGCAGCACCTATTTTTATCTCATGAGATCAAGATAAGCAAAAACAGCGGAGACTGCTCACCATGCCGCATCAAGGCAGCCTTAGGTTATCCCCGCGCGAAAAAGATTGCCGCAATGTATCAAACGGCTCAGAGATAAGCATCATATCTGCCATCATCTTCGTCAAAGACAGGAACATAATACTGTTCTATCTCCTTTCGATAGCATTCAAGCCGGCCTTTGGAATAAGCTATGACAACCTCCCTTGCCAATCGTGAAGAACCAAGCCTTGCACCAAGGAGCGCAAGCATGTCCGCAGAATCTGAGCCAGCGCAAGGATAGCCATCCTTTACCATGGAGAAAAGCTTCTCATATGCAGAGCTGCTGTAAAGATGCGATGCTTTCAGATACCATTCATATGCTCTCTGATCATCCTCAGCTATTCCATACAAGCCATTGGAATATATATCCCCTAGCATCTCCGCTGCAGAAAAGGATCCCATGCCGGCGGCCCTCTCAAGTTCCGGAATCAGGAAAACGCGTCTTGTATACTGCTCATATTGGGAAACGGAGTCATAATCCTCAACAGATTCCAAGGCTTTCAGGAAAAGGCACTGTGAGGACCTATTGGCCACCCCATCATCCAAGGCTTCCAGATAAACCCTACGATCTATGATGTCTCCGTCTTCATCGACAGAAAAGGCAACTGCCCTATCAAGCCAGGATGAGATGGAGCCAAGCTCGGCGGCTTTTGCATAATCAGCCTTTGCATCACAGATGGATGAGAGTGCCTGGCAGGCCCAGCCCCTTAGCTGATAGAGAAAAGGATCTTCCCCATCCTCCATTATCATGCAATCCAGCATCCTCTTGGCGCTTTCAGGATCTTCTGCTACTCCGTATGAACCTAAGATCATATCCCGCAGGTGGATATGTCTGGCAAAGCAGCTGCCCTCTTCGATGGCTTTCATAAGAAGATCATCAGCTTTTTCCCTGTCAGCTATCCCGGTATCACCGAACCGGTACATGAGCGCAGCGGCGGCCAATGCGTCCGAAATACCTTTATCATAAGCCTTGATGAATGCAGACAAGGCAATGCTGACGGATCTGGAATCAGGACGGATATAATAATGGTAGCGTCCAAGCGCATAGAGAGCATATGCATTGCCCTCTTCCGCGGAGGTCCTGAGCTTTTCGATCGTATCATCAGAGAGGAAGAAAAAATTCTCTCCGGCTTCTACCGACCATAGGTAATACCTGATTGCAAACGAAGGAACTGCAGCCTTCTGCCTACTGAGGAAGTTCTGGATAAGCGCATTGAACGAACCATGACGGAACGCCTTTGCGTAATCAAAAGGAATGTGATAAGCAATGGACACCAACCCTATCTCGATCCTTGCAGATTCCTGGACATATCCGTTATGAACGAGAAAACGCTTGATTCCAGCAGGCTCCCATCCTACCCTGCAGGCATGCTTCTTCCCTTCATATGATAGTTCAAGCGTCTCTCCATCATAATATTCAACAACTGGGGCTCTCCCATCGAATTCCCAAAACGGAAAATACTCACCTTCCACTATTGACTGGGCATCGATAGGGATTGCCTTCTCAAGCCTATCTGAGATAACACCCCTATCATTGAATTCAATGAATATGCTTACAAGACATTCATCTGACACAGCTGTATGCCCTACGAGAAGTCAAGGAAATTATAATCGAAACCCCATGCCTTCA
>CASFLH010000106.1 GCA_949295505.1 uncultured Spirochaetales bacterium
ATTATTCTCTTCGTATCCCAGACTGTAAGACCGACAAACAGGACGATGCCGACCAGGCTGATGATGAGATCAAGCATTGAGGAGCCGAGGAACATGTTCACCAGTGTGGCGATTATCACACCCCACAGTCCCATCATGAGATAGCGTGACCATCCTGCGATGTTCTTCTTGCTCACGGCTGCATATACCGTCATTCCGGCAAACATCAGGGCTGTTGTCAGGAATGCCTTCCAGATGGTCGTTCCGGCATAAACGATGAATATGGCCGAAAAGCTTATTCCGGTCAGGGCCGCATAGGCGAAGAATGCGGTGACTGCCGCTCCTGTCGACATTCTCTCAACCCTGCTTGAAAGGAAGAACACGATTGCGAACTGTGCTATGATCAGCACGATCGAACCTGCAGGATTGAGCAGGAACAGATTTATTATAGCCGGAGTCACGGAGGCAAAATATGCAACCGCGGCTGTAAGTATGAGACCGATTGTCATATATCCGTATACATTGCGCAGAAGAGTGTTTTCCCTCTCGCGCACATTTCCGATTACTTTCAGATTCGTATTACTCATTGATAATCCTCGCTAGAACTAAATTTAGCAAATTGACAGAAAACGTCAAGCAAATCCTGTCATCCGAACGTGCTATACGTATTTTTTCTTCCCTCCCCAAGGTAGACATTCAGGTTTATCAGGTCGTATTATTCATATCATGAGACGCTTTTCTGTAATCATCGCCATATTCCTGCTCCTCACCTCCTGCATGACAAGCCGCAGGGATGAGGCTTTCAGCAGCGAAGACGAGATGAGGATATCCGTCCTGCTGAGGCAGGGAGAGCGCAATGCGATAATAGAAACGGAGACCCTTGCGTTTCAGGATCTTTCGGACTTTCCTCTGAATTCCACATACTCGGTATACATTCAGGATCTGCCGCAGTTCCGCTCGAGCCTGAGTGTGTACGAGAACCTCATCGCATCCCTTCTCTCACAGGCCATGGAAGGCATCACCGACAGTCTGCTGCTTGAGCTTGACAGTCTTGCGATAAACGACGTGCTTTCATATATGGAAGCCGGCTATTCATCAATAACCGATGAACTTGAAAAGCTTTATCATGAAGATGTGGAGAACACCTTCCTCTCATATCTTCAGGAGAATGAGGAAGCGCTGGATGAGAGTTTCGCCATGATCGAACGTGAAGCAAGGATATGGAGGGAGAATCAGGCGAATCTTGATCTGGTTGATCAGGGAAGGGACATAGCACCGCTGGCTGAGATAACACTGGAAGAGATCGCAGACTATGCAGCATCATCTTATTTCAGGACATTGTCAGAGAGAGAAGTCATACAGCGCAGCAACCTTCTCTCAGGAGGAGAATTCTGATGCCTTACAGTGAAAATGACGACCTTTTCGCGGCTGCAGTGGACCAGAGCGTCGAGCCTCTCGCCGCAAGGATGAGACCCCGCACGATAGATGAATACATCGGACAGGAGCACATAATCGGCAAAGGAAGA
>CASFLH010000107.1 GCA_949295505.1 uncultured Spirochaetales bacterium
GCAATCACCGGAAAACTGGGTCGTAGTGGAAGGAACGCATGAGCCCATCATTGACCCGGAGACATTTCAAAAGGTACAGATGCTGGTAAACAGCCGCAAGCACACCCGAAGCCGGACCTATGACTTCTTGCTGAAAGGGCTGATTTTCTGTCACGAGTGCGGCTACCCCATGGCGGTACTCAACCGCAAAAATGCTGCTGGTGAGGATCGCCTATTCTTTGTCTGCCGAACCTACCAGCGTTTTACCAAAGCTGGTGTTTGTACCTGTCACTCCATCAAGGAAGAAACGGTGAATGAAGCCGTGCTTGCCAAGGTGCGGGAGGTCTGCCAGGCCTATCTGAATCCTGACCGGCTGCGCCCGATTGCGCAAGAAGCCGTGGAGAACGCCAGCAAGGAGTCCAGCTGTGAAGCAGAGATGCAAGCGCTGCAATCCAAAATCACTGCTCTGACTACCAATCTGGATCAGATGTACATGGACCGGCTGAATGGGCTGCTCTCCGAAGAGGACTTTCAGCGCATCTATCAAAAGGTCAAAATGGATCGCACGGTCCTGGAAGACCGGTTGAAGAGCTTACAGGAACAGGCAAAGCAACCGGTGAACACCGAAGAAAAAGCAAGGGCGCTGGTGAAACAGTTTCTGGACTCGGCACTGACCAGTCGGGAACTGTTGGTCAGCCTCATCGAACGGGTGGAGCTGACCGAAGAAAAAGAGATCATCATCAAATTCCGCTTCCATGAGCTGGAGGCGATTTCTTAAAGGGCATCGTTTACAATAAGCGTGTCGCTATGTATCAAATACGGCAATATACAAACACATGGACATGGTGTTATGAGATGAGCAGCATCAATAAGGCTATGAAGAAGGTGAAGAAGCTCGCCATCATATTGGAGACTCATAATCATTTCAGGATCGGTATTACTAACTGTGGTCAGGATTGTAAGACCGGTAAGGTCTATCTGCTCGTTCCTCATGACGATGATGTCACAATCAACGGCATCAAACATGGTGATTTCAAAACTGGCCTTTTCGACTCGGTGTCTTTGAGAGAATGTGTTTCAATTCCATTGTGTGACTAGTTTTTGACGAATAACATTCTTAGAAATAGAGATAATTGGAGGAAAAGAAATAAATATATGGTGTTCTGTATAGATGAAACTACCAGATATAGTGTGAGTACATATGTTATCATTGAGTGGGAGTAGTATCGGGTAACCTGAAACTGATTCTTCAGGATCGCTGGTGCAATATATTTGATTCAGAACTGAATTTCTGCTGAGGATTTCTATGGTTTGCCAGTTGGCTGGATGGTATGTCTTGGATGATAGAAGCGTCCTTTCTTGATGCTATCCATGTCCCCTAGATTGATATCACTGGTACGTTTTTGGTACGTTTTTAGGAAAAAATAGCTTATTCCTGACATAATATGGGAAATATGTAGAAAATAAGTACTTACAGGATAATAGGATATAAATGGGCTCAAAATGTCTTTTTATGTTGCAAATTGTTTCACCTGTTTCCCGCAATTAGGTTATACTGAACACAGGCTGATAGCTTTTGTTGAGATAACTGACCATTATGTAAAGAAAAACATAATGGATTGGAGGAAAGATGCCTCATACAGCAATAGATGACAGAATTGTCAGAGTTGATGCAGTTCAGAAGGCGAGAGGAGAGGCAAAATATGTCTCGGATCTCTCATTCCCTGATATGCAGTATGCCTACATGGTACGTTCATCGATCCCTCGCGGAACCATCGATTCGATTTCGATGCCGGAGCTTCCTGAAGGATACTGGTTCATCACAGCGGATGACATTCCCCAGGAAGGAAAGAATGAGCTCTGGATGATTGCCAAGGACTGGCGCTGTTTTGCCGAGAAGGATGTGAAGTATGTCGGAGAGACAATCGGGCTTCTGGTCGGTCCTGACAGGAATATGCTCAGGTATCTTCTCGACAACACAGAGATAAAGTACACGGAGATGGAACCGGCAATCACGATAGATGAGGGCCTGGCTGTCAAAGGTGGACCGATTGTGGGAGAGGACAATATACTCTGCCAGCTCTATGTCGAGAAAGGCCGCCCCATGGAAGAGGTCTTCCGTGAAGCGGATTCTATCTTTGAAGAAACAATAGAGACCGGTTTCCAGGAACACGTTCATCTTGAGACGAATGGGGCGATTGTCACGATAGAGAACGGGAAATATACATTCTATGCCTCGGCGCAGTGTCCGTTCTATATCCGCAAGGCTGTTGCAGGGCTTCTTGGCCTTCGGCCAGAGGATATCGTCGTTAAGCAGACGACCACAGGCGGTGCGTTCGGTGGAAAGGAGCATTTCCCTGATGTCCTCTGCGGACCTCTTCTTGTGGCAGAGCAGAAGATAAGGAAGCCGATCAAGCTCATATTCGACAGGGAGGAGGATATGCTTTATTCCGTGAAGCGCCATCCTTCCAAGATCACATACCGTACCGCCCTCGATAAGGACGGGAACATACTTGGTATAGATGGGCTTGTAGTCTACAACTGCGGACCATATCTCTCTGGATCCTATGTCGTGCTCCAGCGCGGAGTCTTCCATGCAAATGGCGTCTATGATATCCCGAACACTTATGTGAAAGGCATAGGTATCGCAACGAACACATTCCCTTCCGATGCTTTCAGGGGCTTTGGCGCGCCACAGACTCTGTATGCTATCGAGACGCACCTTGAACACATTGCGAAGAAGTTCGGATTCGATCCAGCTGAATACAAATCAAGATATTTCATCAAGCAGGGTGGTGAGACCATAACAAACGGACATGTTGTCGAGAAGGTTGTGCTTCCGGAGATGATGAAGCAGGTTGTCGATGCCTCTGACTACTACCGGAAGGCAAAGGAATATGCGCCGGGTTCCGGAAGGGGAATCGGTATCAGCTTCTACAATCATGGTGGTGCATTCACTGGCAATGGCGAGCAGTCCATCATCAAGGCGCATGCCAGACTCGTAAAGACCGGTGACAGGGTGAGGATTGAAGTCGGTTCCACTGAAATGGGCCAGGGCTTCCAGACAACGCTCAGGAAGATTGCTGCCGCAACTCTGGAAATACCGATTGAGAATGTCGATTATGACAATCCTGATACATCTGTTGTCCCCGATTCCGGTCCTACGGCAGCTTCAAGATCGACAATGATTGTCGGCCGTCTTATTCAGCGCTGCGGAGAGGAGATGAAGGCACGCTGGGATGAAGGAGACTTCTCTGTCGAGAAGGAGTATGAGCACCCGGATGGACATCCCTGGGATCAGGCCACATTCCGCGGAGATGCATATCTTGGCTATGGCTGGGGTTGCTGCATCGTAGAAGTTGAAGTTGACAAGCTGACAAGAGAAGTCAGCGTCAAGGGAATCTGGTCCAGCCATGATATCGGCAAGGCAATTGATGAGCTGATTGTCCACGGCCAGGTCAACGGTGGCATTGTCCAGTCCCTCGGATATGCCTCAATGGAGAAGATGGAGAACAGGAACGGACATTTCAGGCAGTCTTCGATGTCTGATTACGTCATTCCGACGAGCATGGAGTTCCCTGCTCAGGAGTGGTTCCTCGTAGACAATCCTTACGAGTGGGGACCATTCGGGGCAAAAGGCATGGGCGAGCTTGTATTCAATGGTGCGGATGCTGCGTATATCGATGCGCTTGAACGAGCACTCGGGATGGAGATTCATAAGATACCTATGCCACCAGAGGACATTGAGGAGGCACTAAGAAATGCTCAGTGAGATCGTATTCTATGTAAATGACAGGAAAGTGGTGTTCAATGGCAATCCTCTTTCACGGCTTGTTGATGTCCTGAGAGATGACCTGGGACTCACAGGTGTGAAGGAAGGCTGCGGTGAAGGTGAGTGTGGTGCCTGCTCTGTTATCAAGGATGGAAAGCTGGTGACAAGCTGCATCATTCCCGTGGGTGCCGTAAACGGTTCCAGGATATACACGATTGAAGGCATCCGGGATACCGACAAAGGCCGTACAATCATCGAGGCTTTCGCGGAAGGAGGTGCGGTTCAGTGCGGTTTCTGCATTCCCGGCATGGTCATGGCAGCTTATGCTCTCCTTTCTTCGAACCCGCATCCGTCAGAACTTGAGATAAGAAAAGGCATCAGCGGCAATATCTGCAGATGCACGGGCTATGATCTGATTGTCGAGAGTATAAAGCTGGCTGCAGAAAAGGGAGGTGATCTATGGGCATGACATATATTCCTTCAACGCTTTCCGAAGCGCTTCAGCTGAGGGCAGAGAAGCATGCCAGACCGCTTGCCGGCGGCTCTGATCTGATGGTTCAGTCGAAGCGAGGCATTGGACTTGCTCCGGAGTTTTCATTTGATGTGATGATCATCACAGGGCTCGAGGAGCTGAAAGGCATCCGCAGACTTGATGACGGTTCTGTTGAGATAGGCGCGTTGTCAACACCTGCAGAGATTGCTGCCTCGGAGATCGTGCCATGGCATGTCAGAGAAGCTGCTTCTGGAATGGGCGCTATTGCGCTTCGCAACAGTGCTACTATCGGGGGGAATATAGGCAACGCCTCTCCCAAAGGCGATCTGCCACAGCCTCTGATTCTCCTGGATGCCTCCGTGGTCCTGGTTTCCCGGCACGGGGAGAGGATAATGCTCCTCGATGATTTCATTCTGGGGTCAAAGAAGACCGCTTTATCAGATGATGAGATTGTCCGGAGCGTGGTTATTCCTCCACATGATTTCTCTTATCTCTTCTACAGGAAGATTGGCATGCGCAAGGCAAACGCTATCTCAAAGCTCTCCCTTTCAGCCGCTGCTGTGGTGAAGGATGGGGAGATTCTTGATTTCCGTGCTGCTTCAGGGGCTGCAGGTCCAAAGGTTATCAGATCGAAGGAGGCAGAGAATCTCATCAAAGGGCACCGGACAGATGAGATACCATCAATCATGGAGGAATTCCTCAATGCCTGGGATGGGGCTATATCTCCGCACGCAATGCCTTTGTACAGACGTAATACGACACGAAGAATGCTCAGCTATTTCCTCACTGCAATCAATTCGGGTGCTGAGGAGGGAATAATCACAGAGGAGGTCTGAATAGATGAGAAGCATATTCCACCCCGCAACTGCAGAAGAAGCTGTTAGGCTGCGCCATGAGAACGAAGGTTCTGTATACCTTGCTGGTGGAACTGAGATTATGCGTCTTGGTTCTTCCATACTGCCAGAGGCAGCGCTGATTGATGTCACTGGACTTGACCTGAGAGGCATCAGGGAAGAAGATGGCGATATCGTAATCGGCTCTCTGACGACGCTTGAGGAAATCAGGAGCTCGGAGATTGTGCCAGCTTTCATCAGAGAGGCCGCTTCTGCAGCAGCCTCACTCCAGCTGAGGAACGCCGCGACAATCGGAGGTAATTTTGCCCTCAGACGAACGGACAGCTTCATGATTCCTTCTCTTCTTGCGGCAGAAGCCCGTGTGTTGATCATGTGCAGCAAGGGGCTGAAAGAGAAAAGCGCGGCAGAGTACTTCGAGAAGACTGGATGCCGTGCTCTTCTTCTTTCTGTCAGGGTGAGAAAGGACAGGGATGGAATAGTAAAGCGCATTTCACGCGCGTCTCACGCGCATGCCGCAGTCTCTGGCGCGTTCTCAGAAGGCGTATATGCCTATGCGGTATCTGGTTCGGGAATCGTCTATGGTGGCAATGACGCATGGAAGAAGATTGCTTTTGCTGATGACCTTACAGGTTCAGCTGATTACAAGAGGTATCTTGCCTCTGTCCTTTTCTGAGGAGGGTATATGGAAATCAATGCAAGGATAAATGGCAGATCAGTCGTGCTTTCCGGCTCTCCAGATGAGAGACTTCGTGATGTGCTCTACAGATCAGGGTACACTTCAGTGCGCGATTCAGACGATGGAGAGGGCTTTGCCGGCTCGGATACAATCGTATTCAACGGTGCTCTGAGATACTCGAATCTCATCATGCTTTTCCAGGCAGAGGGGGCAGAGATCAGGACCCCAGAGGACCTTCTTTGCGGGAAACGTATCAATGACGTGCAGGAAGCCATGATAAAGGCTGGTGTGGTCCAGAGCGCATATAATGCACCGGAGGCGGCTCTTGCGCTTACTTATCTCCTGAAGCATAACCCGGACCCTTCAAGAGAAGAGATAAAGAATGTGCTTTCCGGCATCTTCATCCGCGATGCAGGCTATGAGCATTATTGCATGGCTGTCGACATGGTGCGTGAGAAGCGGAAAAGCGGCAGCATAAGCATGGAAGCGGCACCTTCATTCAGGGAGAACCTGAAATTCGTAGGCAAGCCGACAGGGAAGATCGATGGAGAGGCGCTTGTCGCTGGTGATAAACTCTTTGTCGAGGATAAGGTTCCTCCACATACATGTGTGATGCACATCCTCCGCTCGCCATTCGCGCACGCATTCGTCAACAGCGTGGATATCTCCGAGGCTCTCAAGGTGGAAGGTGTCGTGGATATCATAACGGCATTCAACTGTCCAGATATCCCATACATGCAGGCTGGTCAGGGCTATCCTGAGCCTTCCCCTTATGACAGGGTGCTGATAAACCGGAAAGTACGCCATGTCGGAGACAGGGTCGCTGCGATCGTTGCTGAGAATATGGAGACAGCGCTCAGGGCCGCAGCCCTCATTAATGTTGAATATGACCCTATTGAACCAGTGTTCACCGTTGAGCAGGCGATGGAAGAAGGCGCACCGCTTGTTCACAATGGTAAAGTCGAATACATGGCAGGCGCTCCTGATGATCTAGATGCGTACAATGCAGACGCGGACGACAGGGAGGAGAAAGTCATCTATCAGTTCCCACTGCATGGTGACATAAAGAAGAATATAGCCGCTTCTGCTCATGGTGGTATCGGGGATGTCGAGAAAGGATTCGCAGAGGCGGACGCGGTTGTTGATGAGACCTATCAGACGAGCCAGGTTCAGTGCACGCCGCTTGAGCCACATGTATGCTACGGCCATATTGAAGGCGGAAGGCTTGTGCTGAGTGCTTCCACGCAGGTTCCGTATCATGTGCGCCGTATCGTTGCCAAGGTATGCTCGATTCCGGAGCATAAAGTCCATGTTATAAAAGAGCGTGTTGGTGGCGGTTATGGCTCAAAGCAGGATATTCTTGTTGAGGACCTTGTTGGGTATGCCGTCTGGAAGACAGGAAAGCCCATCTATTACCGCAACACGCGCGCAGAGGAATTCTATGCAAATTCCACTCGTCATCCAATGCGGGTCAGGGTCAAGATGGGTGGAAAGAAAGATGGCACGATTACCGCTATCTATATGGATGTCAGGGCAAATACCGGCCCATATGGAAATCACTGTCTCACAGTCCCGATGAACGCATCTTCAAAGACGCTTCCGATCTTCCGTGTCGACAACATGTACTACGATCTCATCACGTACTATACGAACATCCCGCCGACAGGTGCATATCAGGGTTATGGCGCACCTAAAGGGTATTTCGCAATAATCTCCGCGATGGGTGAGCTTGCCATGAAGCTGGGCGTTGATCCGCTTGAGATGGCTAAGAAGAATATCGTAGAGGAAGGCTATATGCTGGAGATCCTCAAGGGTCTTGGCGAAGGACGTGAAGGTACGGTTGTACCTGTCGGGTCCTGCGGCCTCAGAGAAGCCTTGGAGCGCGGTGCGGAGCTTATCGGCTGGGGTAAGAAGGAAACTGCGGATGATCCGGAATGGAAGATCGGCAAGGGATTTGCCATGATCCAGCAGGGATCCGGGCTTCCTGGCCTTGATCACTCAAATGCCCAGGTGAAGCTTCTCACGGATGGTACGCTTCTGGTTCTCTCCGGCGGCGCGGATATCGGTACAGGCCTTGATACAATCTCGGCAAAGGTTGCCGCGGAGGTGCTGTGCGTCCCTCTTGAGAACATCTCTGTCGTTTCGGGTGACACGGATTCCTGCATGTTCGATACCGGAGCATACGCTTCCTCCGGAACATATTTCTCCGGCAATGCCTCACTTGCTGCTGCAAAGGACCTCAAGAAGAAGATGCTTCATGAAGCCGCGTTGCAGATGGGGGAGAAAGAGGAAGATCTTGATCTTGAATACCCTGGATTCGTCGTATCCAGAAGCGGAAAGAAGCTTTCCTATTTCCAGCTCTCTCATGATGCCACTGCGGGAGATGGTCGCGGACAGCTTATCGGGACAGGGTCTTTCACCACTCCGAATTTCGCAGTTCCTTATGGTGCGCACTTTGCAGAAGTTGCCGTCAATACCAGAACCGGTGAGATAAGGGTTCGGAAATTCTATGCGGTGCAGGATGCGGGTACCCCGATTAATCCGGAGCTGGCCCTTTGCCAGATGTATGGCGCCGCTATGAAGAGTATCGGGCATACGCTTTATGAGGATATGGTTCTTGATAAGGATGGACGATGCCTTACAACGACATTCACGGACTACTGCGTGCCTATGATAGAGGAGGCCCCGGAGGCTTTCCGCGCAGAGCTTGTTGATGTCAACGATCAGTATGGGCCTTATGGCGCGAAGTCTATTTCCGAGATCGCATGTAACGGAGCAGCTCCTGCTATTGCGATGGCAATAGCGGACGCAACAGGTGTCTGGGTCAGATCCTGGCCGATAACTGGGGAGAAAATCCTGAAGGCAATGGGAAGATTCTGAGATGCTGAAAACCGCAATTGTATTCAGATCACGGTATGGAGCCTCAAAAGAGTATGCCCACATGCTTGGTAAGAGGATGGCAGCTGAGATAGTGGAGAATGAAGGATTGACACCTCAGCTGCTCTCTCCCTTTGATTGCCTCGTGCTGATTGGAGGAGTCTATGCCGGGAAGATTTCCGGCATAGAGCTGTTTGCGAAAAACAAGCGCGCATTCGAGGGGAAAAAGCTGGCAGTCTTTGCTGTGGGAGCCTCGCCGGCTTCTGAGGAAATCATTCAGGACCTTAAGAAGCATAATCTTCGTGGAGAAAGCATTCCCATTTTCTATGGCAGAGGAGCATTCTGCGATGACTCTCTTTCGTTTGTCGACCGTAATCTAGTGTCCCTTATCCGAAGAGGCGCGGAGAAGAGAAAGCCTGAGAAACGGACAGAGCTTGAGAATGTGATTCTTGAGGCAGGAAATAGCTGCAACTGGATTGACGAGGCCTTCCTGGGTCCTGTTGAGGAATTTCTCAGAACACTCTGAAAAGCAGTGTCTCATCCCCTCCGCATACCATGCCTATGTCTCCGGATGGAGTCAGATTGTAATCCCTTGTCTGGTATTCTATTCCTTCCCGGAGCATTCTTCTTGCCTCCTCAATGGCTGTTTTTTCAATAGCTCCTCCTCCAATAGTACCGTAGACCTGGTTTCCCGTTACGAGCATCATGGAGCCGACAGCACGGGGTGCAGAGCCTTTCTTTGCTACGATTCTCACTTCAACCCCCTTCTGCTCTGCCATCATTGAAATGAGCGCAGGATCTGCTGTTGAAAATCCCTTTTCCTTTCTGTAGCAGGCGATGATTTCCGCCATGATTGATACAGCGATTTCTTCCGGAGTCTCTGCGCCGATGGGAAGTCCTATCGGCGTATGGACTCTTTCCAGTGTCTCTTCAGGAAAACCTTCTTCCCTCAATGTCTCAAGGGCCTTCGCGCTTTTTGTTTTTGAGCCTATCATTCCGATATAGGATGAATTGTACTTCAAAGCATATCGAAGGCAATCTGTATCAAATGAGTGGCCATGGGTGAAGATTACGAATGCAGGACTGACAGCATCGTAGTCTTTGCTGAGGAGTTCGTCATATGGTGCGATATGTCTTTCCGCAAGAGGAAAACGATTCGCCGTCAGTAGCTCCGATCGGTCATCGAGTACAGTGATCCTCATCTTCTGCAATACCGCCAGATCATAAAGCGCTTTCCCGATATGCCCTGAACCGAAGAGCACAAGATGAGGCTCAGCCTTCACTGTTTCCGTAAGCGATGGGACAGGGCCACTACCACTTCCGAGAGAGGCGAGTAACGTACCATCCTGAAAAAGCGATTCACCGCCTGTCATGAGATCTGTCTTTCTTTCCACACTGCCTTTTCTCAGAGCGTTCAGGAATATGCTGTAATACTCATTCATCCATAATCTCCTTAAGGACTGTCGCTGCGGTCTCTATCTCATCTTCTGTCGTGAAAGGGCCGGGTGAGAATCGCAGCGTACCCGTGGGGAATGTTCCCAGTGCCTTGTGGGCAGAAGGAGCACAGTGCAACCCGACCCGTGTCTCAATGTTTCCTCTCTCGAGAAGGAGCGAGGCGATTTCAGCAATGTCCCTTTTATCCGATGTGATTGACAGCACCGCTGTCCTTGGCTCATCGATTCCGGCTCCAGCAAAGGTTATTCCCTTGATTGGCGCTATCTTCTCGTAAAGCAGTTCTGTCATCTTAATCTCATGGTCGCTCAGTTCCTTTCGTTTCGGTAGCGTCCAGCGCATAGCTGCCTCCAGTCCCGTGAGCCCTGTCATGTTCTCCGTTCCGGGGGAAAGCCGATCAGGAAGTGCATGGGGGAGACCCTCGCTGTCGCTTTCGCTCCCTGTGCCACCGGCGATGAGCGGATCAATTCTCTCCGCAATATCTCGCCTGAGTATCATGCCGCCTGTTCCTGATGGTCCCAGGAATCCTTTGTGGCCGGTGAAGCCAAGAGCAGCAATTCCCAGTTCTTCCATGTTTATATCAACATATGGCGACGCCTGGGCGGTATCCACAATGAGGAGAAGGCCATACTCTCTGGCTTTTTCTGCAGCAATCGTCAGATCCTGGATAGCCCCTGACACATTCCCCGCAGCATTGATGATGATTCCTTTCGTTTCTCTTGTGATCATCTCTCCAAGCGTGGTGTAGTCGTTGAAGCCATGGCTATCTGAGGAAAGCCTGGAGAATCCTATTCCGGACTGGACAAGGGGACGCATGACGGCATTGTGCTCATTGGAGGAGACAATCACATGATCGCCTTCATGGAAAAGTCCTTTTATGATCCAGTTCATCGCCTCTGTGATGTTCCGGGTGAAGGCAATGCATTCATCGTGATGATATGAATAGAGCGCCCCCAGCATCTGCCGCAGTGAATAGAGGATATCAAAGCCCTCTTCCATCTTCCTGCTTTCTGTCCTGTAGAGACTGACACAGCCTTCTTCGATGTATCTGGTGATTGCCTCTGCAGTGCCAGGTGCTTTCGGATATGATGTAGCAGCATTGTCCAGATAGATTCTCTTCATGATGAATATATTAACACAAAGTCATTGTATTCGAAATAATACAATGGTAGCATTTAATCCATGAGAATAGCTGAAAAAGGCAAGCTGGCAATAACCGGTGTACTCATCGGAGCCGCTGCTGTAGTACTGACATTACTGGGAAACCCGGGGAATATGGGTTTCTGCATCGCATGTTTCCTGCGTGATACCGCAGGCGCCATGCACCTGCATACCGCTCCGATTGTTGAGTATGTACGTCCTGAGATAATAGGAATCATCCTAGGCTCGTTTGCGCTGAGTGTGCTCCGTGGTGATTTCCGTCCGCGAGGAGGCTCTTCGCCGATGATTCGCTTTATCATCGGGTTTATCGTGATGCTGGGAGCTCTTGTATTCCTGGGATGTCCCCTGAGGATGGTAATAAGGCTCGGAGGCGGAGATCTCAACGCCCTGGTCGGGCTTCTGGGGTTCGTGGCAGGAATCGGAGCAGGGTGCTTTTTCCTGAATAATGGATTCTCGCTCGGCAGAGCAGAGAAACAGACGGGGCTTGAGGGTGTGACAATGCCGTTCCTGACCATTGTCCTTTTCGTTCTCTTCCTGGCTGTTCCCTCTGTTTTCCTCTTTTCAGAATCCGGACCAGGTTCGATGCACGCACCTGTTGCCGCAGCGCTCCTTGCCGGACTCATTGCAGGAGCCGCTGCAGAGCGTACAAGACTCTGCATGGCAGGAGGCATCAGGGATATTTTCCTTATCAGGGATTTCACGCTCATTTCAGGTTTCGTTGCCATATTCGGAGCAGTGCTGATCGGAAACCTGCTGACAGGGAAGTTCTCCCTTGGTTTTGCTGATCAGCCAGTTTCCCATCCGATGCATCTCTGGAACTTCCTTGGTATGTTCGCAGTGGGACTTGGGTCAGTGATGCTCGGCGGCTGTCCCTTGAGGCAGCTTATTCTGACTGGTGAGGGTTCCACTGACAGTGCTGTTGCAGTGCTCGGTATGATTGCAGGAGCTGCTTTCGCCCATAATTTCTCGCTTGCCTCATCTGCGAATACAGGACCAGGTACGAGCGGAAAGATCGCGCTTGTCACGGGTATTGTTATATTGCTTGCAATTGCATCTGCGGCGACATTCAGGAGGAAAAACAATGAAAGAGCTTGATACATCGGGATTCAGCTGTCCAGAGCCTGTTATAATGACCAAGAAAGCGCTGAAGGACAATCCGGAAGGCCTTGATGTTATTGTCGACAACAGGGCATCCAAGGAAAATGTCACACGTTATGCCACAGCACTTGGATACAAAGTAAGCGCAGAGGAAGGTCAGGGCAATTGGAAGCTGAGGGTGTCAAAGTAGCGACGTTCCAGAGCCATTATGGCGCGATTATGTTCAGAAAGAGGATTGGAGGGGATGCCGCGCTCAAGCCGGTTCCCCGCTCTCTGTCATCATCTTGCGGTACCGCTGTGTTCTTCACATCTCCTTTTGACCCGGGGGCCGCGGACGAGAATCTGGAAGCTGTTTATGAAAAGGAAGGGGATGGCTGGAGTGTGATATGGAAGAGGTGAGACTCACATCCCTTGTCAGGAGTTCTGGCTGCAATGCTAAGCTTCCTCCTGGAGAGCTTCATAAGGCTCTGGATAACCTTCCTCAGTCGCGGAGCGAGGCTTTGATTGAAGGCTTTGAGAGCTCTGATGATGCGCTTGTATATGATCTCGGTGATGGAAACGTGCTCATAGAGACTGTTGATTTCTTCCCTCCAATGGTCGATGATCCAGAGATTTTCGGCGAGATCGCGGCTGCCAATGCCATCTCCGACATTTATGCAATGGGAGGAGAACCGCGGATTGCGATGAGCCTCATGTGCTTCCCGTCCTGTCTGGATATCTCGGTGATGCGCCGCATAATGCTCGGTGCGATAAGAAAGACAGAGGAAGCCGGTGTTGTTATTGCAGGAGGGCACACTCTCTCTGACAGAGAGCCGAAATTCGGACTTGCTGTCACGGGGTTTGCCCCTAAGGATAGTGTATGGTCAAACAAAGGAGCAAAGCCAGGTGATGCAGTAATCCTCACCAAGAAACTGGGAGTCGGCCTACTGATGACAGCTCATAAAGCAGGTGAGAGCGAGGCGGAAGAGGCAATAGCCCAGATGAGAATCCTCAATAAAGCGGCGAAGGATGCTGCCGCATCTCTCGATATTCATGCGGCGACGGATGTCACGGGTTTTTCGCTGATGGGGCACTCTTATGAAGTTGCTTCCGCATCCGGCATCACCATTGCAATTGAGTTCTCAAAGCTTCAGTATCTTGAAGGAGCGAAAGAAGCCGCGCTTTTTGGATTCGTTCCGGAGGGACGCTATACGAATGAGGATTATCTGGAGGATAAAGTGATCATCCCGGATTCATTTGAGATCTGGCAGCGTGACATGCTTTTCTCGCCAGAGACATCAGGTGGTCTTCTCCTCTTTATGAGTCCACAGGATGCAAATCTCTATCTTGAACGCAATGCCAATGCATACTTGATCGGGTATGCAGAAGAAAGGGATGAGAAACCTGTTAAGGTAATCTGATCACATAACAATTCCATATAATCCATTTCTTCCCCGTGGAAGAGAGGGCACATTCGTCTCCACATGTATTTATGATGGAGATTTTTCTTTTCATCACTCTCGGAAAAACACTTGACAAATCACTACCGGGGGGGGGGGTAGGCTCTTCTTAGTAGAAAATTGTGGAGGAGAGATTAGATGAAAAAGAAATCTATTCTTTTGACGTGCATCGTCGCGATCATGGCACTCGCAATGTTCGTAGGATGCGATAATGCGCCGGTTGTCCCGAGTTTCGTGGTAGGTGGTAATATCACGCAGACTGAGGACTTCCTCATCGGACAGAAGTTCGATTCAAGTAAGTTCTCTGTATCCGTCAGATACAGTGATGGCACAACAAAGACTCTTTCTGATACTTCAATCGTTACACTTCAGGGAGAAGGTGACTCTGTGAAGAACAACTCTGTTGTCGAGGCAAGACTTGGTCTTGATTATGACAATGAAGAGTATGTGCAGACAGCTGGCGTAGCAGCTTATGCGATCACAGCTATTGAGGTAACAGGACCTGAGACAGTCACTGCTGATATGGATGAGAGCGATTTCACTGTCGTGGCAACATATCTCAAGGGTGGTGCCGAGAAGACAATGCAGCTCAACTCTCAGGAGTTTGATATCACTGGCTTTGGTGCAACAACTGAAGATGGCACACCTATTGTGGTCAAGGCAACACCAAATCTTACTGGTAATAATACTGTCACAGGATCTTACAACGCAGTATTCAGTGGCAGATCAACAACTCTTCCTGAAGGTGCTGTGATTGAGTCCATCGAGGCTAAGTTCGTAAAGGATTTCAGCGTCAGCATGCTCAACTATGGTGATGAGGCTCCTGCAATTGACGGATCCAGAATTGAAGTCACTGCAAAGGTTGCCGGTGAAGTTGATCCGTATGATGTTGCCTCCAGCGATGTTGAGTTCACATGGGTTGACGCAGCAGGTCTTCCTCTTATCAACTACAACTTCCTTGATAACAGCGTTTCTACGCTTTATGTGAAGGCAGAGTATGAGGGATTCGAGGCACAGACAGGTGCTGTGGATGTATTCCCTGTTACTGTTACTTTCGACAACGTGAGCTTCAAGGCTCCTGAGAAGATCGTCGCAGGCGGCGAGCTTCCTGAAGTAGCAGGTCTCCGCTATAAGTGGACATCGAATGGCAAGTCCGGAATCATTGCTGAAGAGGATGTGAAGCTTGTATATGCATATACAGCAACTGCTGATCCTGTCGTAGAAGGAAGCAGCCCTGTTGTTGATGAGCTTGCAGCTGGAAACTACCTCATGGCATATCCTGTATACAAGGGACAGGCTTCTGAGAATGGAATCTGCCTTGGATATGTTGAGGCAAAAGAGATTACTGTCGAGTCTGTAGAATTCTCAATGGTAGAAGGCTGGACAGCTCCGGCTAAGCAGTACTATTCAACGCTTCCTACAGTTGAAGGCACAGATATTGAAAAGTATGTTGTCACGTTGAGCGATGGCACCGTACAGGAGTTTGATGGTTCAAATTCTGCTTTCAGCGTCGCCTTCTACACAGCTGAAGGAGTAGCTCTCGCGGATGCGAAGAAGACAGCTGATGGAGATTATGATGCTCTTGCTGATGTCGATTCAATCCTTGTCGGTGTGACATATGGCGTAGAGACATACTATTCAGAGGCTATTGCTCTTACTAAGCCAGCTCTTGTTGGTCTTACTGCAAAAGTTGTGCCAGATGGAGTAACAGTCGGATCAAGTGTGCAACTTTCCATTATAGCTTGGAATAATGATGGTAATGTTGATAAGAACTACACAGCGTATGGCGTCCTTGACGATGATGGTGCTCCAGCAGAAATTGTTCTGACTAGTGGGAAAACTGTCGTAGATTACAAGATTTACGCTCTTGATGACTTCAATGTAAAGGGTACCGTCACAATTCCTGCAGGAATCGGATACATTGAACCTGTTGCAGGAGAGATCAAACTTGCTTCAACAGAAACAGAAGAACTTGCAGCAGTTGGAACAGCAATCAATCTTGATCTGGTAAAGAAGTATTTTGAAGTCGATACAGAGTCGTTTAAGGCAGTGGTTGGTTCTAATACTCCAGATAACCCAGCAATTACAGCTGTCAAGCTTCCTGCTGAAAGAACGCTTGTTACGGGAGACAATGAGGTTCCTGTAGTAATTTCTTATGTTGATATAACAGGAAAGGCAGTAAACCAGAATGCTACAGTGACAATCGTTGGAACACCTTATGTGACATCACTTGATGCTAAGCCTGTTCTTCTCTATGACGGAAAGGAGTTCAAGAAGTTTGATCAGGGAACTGTATATCAGATCAATCTGTTCACGATTTCTTCAGAATCTTTTAAGGCTGTTGGAGATATCGTAATAGGTAATCCTAAAGTAACTTGCACAGGTGTTTTTGTAGACGAAGCAGCTGGTACAGTAACCGGTGATATGAATTCGAATTACACATTCACATTCACTTACCTGAATACAGCTACACTGACAAAAAGTGATAAGGAGCTTTCAGTTACGCTTGGTGTTTATGCCGAGTGATAGGAATCTAGACGAAACATTCAACTGATGTTTGAAAAACCTGTTCCGGATTCATCCGGATCCGGAATGGGTCTTCCTTCTAGGAGGAGGATATGGATAGAGAAGCCACGTCCCTCCAGAGGCACAGGATTCCAAACGAGAAACGGCAGGAATGCCTAAAGCTCTTTGAGCAGGGATACGGATACAAGAAGACGGCGCAGCTTGCGGGGCTGAA
>CASFLH010000108.1 GCA_949295505.1 uncultured Spirochaetales bacterium
CCCTTTTCTGGGCCATGATGGTCTCGACTTCGCTTTTATATATGGAGGATTCTTCTGAAAGCTTATCAATTCCCTCAAGACCGCGCTTGATGATTCTGTAAATCTGGTCGACAAGCACCTCGGGAGTCGTGCCGTACTTCTCTTTTATCACGGCTTCCGAACCATGCATCGCCGCATAGGTCATATAGGAAAGACGTTCCACATTCTCGAGGTCTTCGACAGGTGGGAACGCCTCAATGAAGAGAAGCTCCCTGTACTTCAGTGCATTCTCTTCCGTGATCTTGCCCGTATGCACGGCGAGGACGGTGTAGCATTCTATTGAACGGATAATGCGCTTCGCCACATCTTCGGAAAGCGATTTGATCCTCTGCCAGTCCTTCTCTTTTATATTCCTATTGGAGGAAATGCCGTTGGAAACATCATAGACGGTGCTCTGGACAACCGATTGAAGCAGAACGGGCAGAAGCCTTCCAGTGGCTGCGGCAAGTGGATCGCGGGCCTTTGTCCTTGACATCCGCCGCTCCTCCCAGGCTGCCATCTTCAGCACCTCCAGCGGATGATACTGACCGATCAGAATACCGAGATTACGGAAATCAAGCCTGAGATAATTCAGTGCTTCCTGTATGTTCTTCTCCGCCTTTTCCCTGCTCATGGAAAGCAAGGACTGAAAATCTGCAAAAAGAGCCTCCACTGCATTCTCCTGCCCCCGATTATAACGGCAATTACACTCTTCGGCCACATACATGATACAATCTGGGCCAAGGAGATTTGAAAATGCTCAGAATAGGAATCATCGGCTGCGGCAATATCGCAGAAAAGCTGGCCGGTACCATGGTGAAGATGCCAGGCAGAGTATCAATAGAAGCTGTCGCAAGCAGGGACAAGGCAAAAGCAGACACATTCGCCTCACGCTTCGGCGTGGGAAAAGCATATGGTTCTTACACGGAACTCTATGCTGATAAGGATGTTGATCTTGTTTATGTCGCGACACCGCATGCTTTCCATGCAGAGGAAATGCTTGAAGCTCTTGAATATGGAAAGAACATACTCGCGGAAAAAGCTTTCTGCATAAATGAAGCTGAAGCTGAGAAGGTCTTCAAGCTTGCCGCAGATAAGCATCTCTATGTCGCTGAGGCGATCTGGACCAGATACATGCCCTCACGGAAGATGATCAACGACATCATCGCCTCAGGCAGAATCGGGCGTGTCACAAGCATCACAGCAAACCTTGGCTACAAGATACTGCAGAAACCAAGAATAGCGGACCCAGCCCTTGGCGGCGGTGCTTTGATGGATGTCGGTGTCTACCCTCTCAATTTCGTGCTCATGGCCACGGAGGGAGATACAATAAAATCCCTGTCAGGCCTTGCTGTCAAGAGCAGTCAGAATGTCGATGTCAGGAATACGATAAACATCACATTTGAATCAGGCATCTCTGCCTCAATCTTCTCTGATTCCGAGTGCGTATCGGACAGGAAGGGCATGATCTACGGCACAGAAGGCACGATTGAAGTGATCAACGTGAACAACCCGGAGGAAATCAGAATCTATTCAGGAGACAGGGATCCCGTGCTTCTGGAAACGATGAAGATCACTCACGAGATAAACGGTTACGAGTATGAGCTCGATGCTGCGGCAGAGGCTGTTGCAAACGGCAGGACAGAGCCCGAGGCAATGCCATGGAAAGAAACACTGCGTGTTCTCCGCATTACCGATGCCATGCGCTCCGTATGGGGTATAAAGCTCGGAGCAGAGCTCAAAGGCTGATATAAGAAAAGCGGGATTTCCACAAAAGAGATCCCGCTGAATTTCTGTTTTGATCCTGAATCAGTCCATCTGGTAAGGATTGAATTCAATTTCCTTTCCACCATTCACGGAAATCGTGCCCTCAGTTTCTGAGACCTGCCCTTCGATGTCAAAAACGAATTGTACCGAAGGAGTACTCATAGAAAGCCTGCCATCAAAAGAGAAACCATCTAACTGCAAGCCAACAGTGCCCCAGAAAGCAACCTCAATCTCCGAATAATCACAAGGTTTGCCTGTGAAGACCAGTTCTGTTGCCACTTTGTTTCCATTGATATAGTCCTCGTACTCGATAAGCATGCAATAACGGAGAAGCGTTACAAGCAGCTGTGGAGCATCTGGCGCACCTGGGAAATTACCGGAAAGAGCTTCAAATTCCTCAAACGTTCCACTCAGTTCCGGCGCTCCTTCCGGAAGCGTCACATCCGGATTCTCCTCTCCTGTTCCAGGATTGTCTCCACCAGGTATCTCTTCCCCCTGGTCCTGGTCATCATCTGTGGTCTCTGGACTCGGGTTACAGCCCACAACAAGCATTGCAACAAGTGCAAACACAGCTAAAACAAACAGCGTTCTTTTCATTTTTCAAGAACCTCCGGAAAGAAAAATAGCAGGAAACCGTGTTCCTGTGAACAACCAGGAACAATCCTGCTTTTCTACTGATACCTTCTGACCGTCTCCTGATAGGTTCCTGTTATCGCCTGCAGGATATCCATGCGGGAGAAATCCTTGTTGTATACAAGCCGGGTTTCCCTTGCCATGCTCAGATTTTCAATCGGAAGCGCTACCAGATTTCCTTTGCGGATTTCCTTGAGACATGCACTCTGAGGAAGAACGGAAATTCCCAGATTCTTGCGGACAAGATCCTTGATTGTCGCAATGTTGTCAACTTCAAGGATTATGTTGTAGTTCTCAGGCGATTCATTGAGGTTCCGCAGTTCGGTATCGAATTGGATACGTGTCGCTGATGATGGAAGACGCAGGATCATAGGCTGATCCTTCAGCTCATGAAGAGTTATCATCGCGTTATGAGCCAGAGGGCTATCAGGAGACATGACAGAGACAAGAAAATCCGTGTTGAGAACAAGTGAGCTGAAGGCCTGGGGACTACCCGTCCCTTCCACAATAGCGAGGTCAAGTTCGTAATTCTCAAGCATTCTATAAAGATTATTTATCGTATCAGTAAATATCATAATGCTTAAACCTTCGATTTCCCTGCTGCAACGCGCGAGAACCTCAGTTGTGAGATTGCTTTCTGCCGTGTGCGTTATGCCGATACACAGCTTCGCCGGCTGATTCTCCATATCAGTGAGCTCCTTGCGGAGCTTATTGTAAAGAACAGAAAAACGACGTGCATACCTGACTGCGATCTCGCCCTCCCTTGTCAAATCAAGACCATTTTTCTTTCTGACAAAAAGAGTTACTCCAAACTCTTCCTCCAATTCTCTTATATGGTGACTTACCGCTGGCTGCGTAAGGGCAAGAGCTGAGGCGGCCTTTGTGAAGTTTCTGTACTCGGCAACGGCAATAAGTGTCTTTATCTTTGGGCTAAGCATATTCCTCCCTATGATAAAATAATTTTATCAAAGCCAAATTTAAAATAATTTTACTTTATGCATATAGAAGTATATCATGCCTGCATACAAACTCAAGACGGGAGGTTATGAATGAATCAGATCATACGCAATGCTGTTCTTTCGAATCATATCGCTTCCATAATCATATCGATAGCGCTGATGCTTTTTCTGGGGTTCGCCGCAACACGCATCACGAAACGACTGCACCTGCCCAATGTGACGGCTTACATACTTACAGGGATCCTTATCGGTCCATGCTGCGCGGACCTCATCCCCTCCTCCGTCATTGATAATATGGATTTCCTTTCAGATATTGCGCTTGCATTCATCGCCTTCAGCACAGGGGAATTCTTCAGTTTCTCATCGCTCAGGAAGAACGGTATCAAGGTTGTGGTACTGACCATTTTTGAAGCATGCGTGGCCTCCATTGCCGTCTTTGCAGTCACTTTCTTCATACTCCGCATCGACCTCGCGTTCTCCGTGGTGCTGGCAGCCCTTGCCGCAGCAACAGCACCAGCATCAACAATGATGACAATCAGGCAGACGGGCGCAAGAGGTGATTTCGTGGATACCCTTCTTCAGGTTGTGGCCCTTGATGACGCTGTGGGCCTGATTGAATACAGCATCGCGATCTCAATTGCCGTAGCAGTCAGCACGGGAACAGGCATGGAAGCGGGAAGCATACTGAAGCCGATCGCTATCAACACAGGGGTTTTTCTCCTCGGAAGCCTGTTCGGACTGATTCTTAAGGCATTCATGACCGCAAAGCGCTCTGATGACAACCGGTTGATTATCTCAGTGTCACTGCTGTTCGCATTCTGCGGGATATGCGCGCTATTTGATGTATCCCCTCTTCTTGGCTGCATGGCAATGGGCACTGTATACAGGAACACAGCAGATGATGAGAAGCTCTTCAGACAGCTGAACTATTTCACCCCGCCCATACTCCAGCTGTTCTTCATCCGGTCAGGTCTCAGCTTCAGGCTTGATATGCTCTTCGGCACTTCCGCCTCTCTTGGAAGCGTCTCGCTGATCACTATCGGAGTCTGCTATTTCATTGCAAGGATCGTAGGAAAATATGCCGGTTCATTTCTCGGTTCTGCCGTGATACATAAGCCAGAGAGCATCCGCAACTATCTTGGACTTGCCCTGATACCGCAGGCAGGGGTAGCTATCGGGCTCGCGGCATTAGGAGCGAGAACACTCGGAGGCGAGGCCGGCATGGCGCTTGAGACCGTGATTCTTGCATCCAGCGTCCTTTATGAGCTCATGGGACCGGGGTGCGCGAAGCTATCTCTGTATCTCTCCAGATCATATACGGAAAAGCCGGAAGCGCCAGTGGCTGAAGAGAAAGAGGAAATGAATGCTGTTGATCAGCTGATAGAACGGATTGCGGCAATACAGAAAGAACTCTCCGCGGAGAAGATGACTGTGGACGAAGCAGCTTTTCAGGAAGCAGCTGATGAACACGCGGCAGCGCTCTCCGTATATGGAAGGAGGAAATGATAATGCAGAACTACTTAGCAGCTGTAAGTTATCCTATGCATCTGAGCACAGGAATCGTGGCGCTCAGGATGTTTGTATCTCTGGTACAGGCCTCGATTCTCGGCTATGAAAGATCAAGCAAACACCACTCCGCTGGTCTCCGGACGTTTATCGCAGTAGCCCTTGCATCGACAATAGCCGCGATTATCGAAGAGTATCTCATTATCAGCGGATACACGCATATCTGGATTATCCCCGCCGCAATCCTCAGCGTGGCTATATTCGCCAGTCCTTCAATATTCTTCAGCTCGAAAGGACAGCTTCGCGGACTAACGACTTCAGCAGCGCTGTGGGCATGCAGCATCATAGGGATTGCAGATGGGCTCGGGCTTTATCTGCCTGCTCTCGTATCTTTCATCATGCTCATGTGCACACTCACGGTCTTCTCATCGCTTGAAAGCATGCTCAGGAACAAGTCCAGCCATTTCGAGGTCCAGCTTGAGCTCAGGAGCAAGAACGATCTGGAGAATTTCGTAACGACAATACGCCGGCTTGGCATGCGGATCGATGAACTGGAACTGAATCCTGCATATCTCAACTCCGGTCTGAGCGTATATACAGTCTCATTCACCATAAGCAGCAGGGAACTGAGGAAATACGGAAGTCACAGCGAAATCATAGAGGCGCTGAGCTCCTTGGATTACGTATCGTTTATCGATGAGCTGGAATGAGTGGAATCAGGGCTCAGTCCCTGATTCCCATCACTTCCCTGCGATATATCCTGAGTCCGCGCTCAATGCATTCAGCGGCCATCAGCAGCTCTTTCTCATTGAGAACATAAGCGATGCGCGCCTGCTGTCTGCCCAGACCGGGTGTGACATAGAAACCCTCTGCGGGGGCAATCATAGTGGTGCATCCCTCATATGAGAAATCACGGAGCATGAAAATCGCGAACTTCTCCGCATCGTCAACTGGAAGATCCACGACAAAATAGAATGCACCCTTTGGCAGACTGCAGCGAACCCCTGGGATTCTCTGCATACGTGAAATCATGACATTGCGGCGATGCTCGTACTCAGCCCTCACGCTTTCGACATAATCATCAGGCGCGTTGAGAGCGGCGGCAGCCGCAACCTGCTCAACCGCAGGCGGACAAAGCCGGGCCTGAGCAAGTTTCAGCGCAGATTCAAGGACCTCTCTGTTATGCGTGACGATGGCACCGATTCTAGACCCGCACATCGAGAAGCGTTTCGAGAAGGAGTCGATGCAGATGATACGATCTTGGTAATCCGGGAAGGAAAGAATCGATGTGAAGCTCTTGCCGTCGTAACAGAACTCCCTGTAGACCTCATCTACCACGAGGAAGATATCATGCTTGCGGCAGAGTTCCAGAAGCCCTCTGAGTTCTTCCTGGGTATAGACATGCCCTGTCGGATTATTAGGCGAGCAGAGCATGATGCCCATCGTCTTCTTGTTTATACGCTTCTCAAACTCCGCAATGGAAGGAAGCGCGAAGTTGTCATCGGAGGAAGATGTCACAGGACGGAGCGTCACCATTGCGATATTAGCGAATGTCGCGACATTCGTATAATAAGGCTCAGGTATGATGAACTCATCATATGGATCACAGAGCGTCATGAAAACGAACTGAATCGCCTCGGATCCGCCGGTGGTTATCATGATATCATCCTGGCTGACCTTGATACCGTATTTCGCATAATAGCGGACAAGGCCACGGCGAAGCGCAACCTCTCCTTCGCTTATCCCATATGCGATGATGTCACTGTCATAACCGTGTATGGCATCCAGAGCCTCTTTCGGCGTTTTGATATCAGGCTGCCCGATATTGAGATGAATAACATGAATACCCTTCTCTACCGCATCGCGCGAATAAGGCACGAGGCGGCGTATCGGGGAGCACTGGAAACTTGATATCCTGTTTGACATCTGCATATGATTCCCCTCCTCTCTCAGTCCTGATTGGTTTCCTGGATAAGCGGTGCGCTGGGATTCGCCTGGGAAGTATCGATGAGCTTCTGAATGAAGCGGCGGTTATCAAGGAGCGGCGATATCGAACGACCATGGTGAAGGCGAGAGATGACTCTTGCGAAAAGCTCCGTTACATCTGCCTGCACGAACCACTCTTTCTCAAGAAGACCTTTCCCCTGGTATACGGCATTTGTACCTATGATTCTCCAGAAAACGCCCTCTTTATATGCGGCATCGAAATTCTCGATGGCATTCCCATTGAAGAAAGGAAGAGAGACCATGCAGATGATCTTCTTGGCGCCTCTGTTCATGAGCTCGCGCATAGCGATGATCATCGTGCCGCCCGTTGCAATCATGTCATCAGCCATCAGGACAGTCTTGCCCTTCACATCACCAAGAAGATTGATGCTCTTGATGTTCGTGTTCTTCGCATCCCTGGAAACGATTGAGTAATCGCGTTCCTTATAGAGCATGGCAAGAGGCCTGTGCAGTCCCTGCGCATAGAACTTATTTCTTGAGACAGCGCCTGTATCAGGAGATACGACAACCAGGTCAGGGTCCGAGAAGTCTATCAGCTTCCTGAGCGCTATCAGCGTCTGATAGGAACCGTGGAGATTCTCCAGGTGACATGTCGTGAACGCATTCTCAATCTCGCGTGAGTGAATATCGAGAGTGATGATGCGCTCCACTCCGAGGTTCTCGCAGAAATGAGCAAACATCGAAGCCGTCAGCGCTTCCCTTCCAGCCTTCTTATGCTGTCTGGCATAGGGATAAGTCGGAAGAACGAGCGTGACAGAAAGCGCTCCGGCCAGTTTTACGGCATGGATTGTCGTAAAAAGGAACATCAGGTGATCATTGACACTCATCGGCTGCGGGTCATCAAGGCCTGCCACCTTTATGGGTGCTGAGTTGGACACATCATGGATGATGTACACATTCAGACCTCTGACGGGATCGATGATCTCTGCTTTTTCCTCGCCGTTTGCGAACCTGGTGTACTTCACATTGATAGTGAGATCCGGGCAATGGAAAGCCGTAGGAAGCTTTCCTGCCGGTATTTTCCGGCTATCCAGATCATCAATAAGGGTAACCGCCTTCAGCAGCTCCTCATCCGTCATGTTATGACGCTTGGTGAGAACCTCGGAAAGCTTTTCATAGCGATCGATGTAAAGGCGCCTTAGGTGCTTTACAACCTTGCCAGTGAAATACTCTGAGCCCGGGCCTGCGATGACACCGAGCTTATGGGGTTTGATGATGCTCATACCGCAACTCTATTACAATAAAGGGCGCTAATCAAGGCAAACAAGAACATTGCCAATATCCAGAAATGGATTCAGATTATCCAATTCCAGACAGAATATATGCTTCTCGACAACAGATTCACGTTCTTATGAAGCCGGCTCGGAGGGGAAGAAATGATGGTTCTGGCCATTCTGCATGACAGCATAGACTGATAGCCCATGCTTCTGGGCTATCAATATCTGCCGGTAACCATATTCACAGAACAACCGCCGAAACAGACGGAACAAGCGCCTGATAGACCTTTCTGAGCCTGTCTTCCTCTCCGGCAACCTTTTCTGAAAGGGACGAAAGCCATTCCCTGTCTCCATCCATTCCCAGATTACCGGTAGTGCCGATACTTGTCCGCTTTCCGATGGCCTCGACAGGATCTTCTGCTTCCACAGCATCGAGATTAAGACCGACATTCCTGTAACTGTCGCGGAAATTGCCGCCGGAGAGGACCTTTTCCATCACGCGGTCCGTTGCATAAAGCTCTGGCACACAGGCTTTCTTAAGCGCATCAGGATGCACTTCAAGCTTGTCAATCATCTCAGCCATGATCAGCACAAGTTCCTCTGTCGTCCTGTAACCTTCAATCAATGGCTCCTTCGTATCCTGGAAATCACGGTTATATCCCGAGGGAAGAGCCTTTATGATGCTTTTGACACGGGAAGAACATGAACCTATGATGGCGGTTCTGGACCGGGCAAGCTCAAGCCCATCAGGGTTCTTCTTCTGAGGCATGATGGAAGAACCCGTACAAAGCTCACGAGGAAGTGAGAAGTAGCCGAATTCAGGCAGCGTGAAGATCATCAGATCCTGAGCAAGCTTTGAAAGCGTCAATGCAATATACTCTGCTTGATCAAGGAAGAATGCCTCGAACTTACCTCTTGAGTTATTTGCATAGAGCACATTGTTCTGGACTTTCCTGAATCCCATCAACGACGCTGTATATGCTCTGTCAAGCGGCAGAGTGACGCCGTAAGAGGCTGCAGAGCCAAGCGGGCTCTGGTCCAGCACATGATACAGATTCATCATCATGCCGGTCTCTTCAAGCAGCTCCTCCGCGAATGAAAGAGCCCACAGCGCGACTGACGAGGGCATCGCGATCTGCATATGAGTGCGTCCAGGCATCGGCACATCCTTATTGCTTTCTGCAAGCTGGATAAGAGAAGAAGCGGCACCGAGAACTGCGGAGGAAAGCCTCAGCGCTGCCTCCCTCATATAAATCCGCAGCGCAGTCTGGACCTGATCATTGCGGCTTCTTCCTGTATGTATCTTCTTTCCCGCGTCTCCAAAGCGCCTGGTAAGATATCCTTCGATAGCTGTATGGCAGTCCTCATCGGAAAGCGTGATGGGAAAATCCCCTTTCATACGCAAAACAGCGATTTCCTCAAGTCCCGAAAGAAGGTCCTCAGCTTCCTTCTGCGTGAGGATTCCTATCTTCTTCAGGCCCTTGGCCTGAGCTGCCGAACCGATGAGATCCGAAAGCACCAGCTCTTCGTCATTTATATAATCCCGTCTTACCGTGAAATGCTCCATCATGGAGTCAAGCGTGTAATTCTTCTGCCAGAGTTTTGCCATACCGGTAATCTACCGGGTTTCCACTCCTTTTACCATACGGAAAGCGCCTTTTCCTGCAAAAAGCTGACAGCAAAGGCGGTTCAGAGCGGATAAGAAGGCATGAAGACATTATTGATTGCCGCAGCTGCGGCTCTGTTGCTATCGGCATGTCCGATCGGAAACATACGTACATATGACGCGTTCCTGGGGAAAGACAAAACCATGCCCTGCATACTGAAATACGAGCTCGAGGACAACAGGCTCATGCGTGTCATCTATGACGAGGATGTAACGCTTACTGATATCGAGTTCAACGGTATGAAGCTGCGATATTCAATGCAGGGAACTGTCTTCAGCATTCCTCTGCCGGAGAAGCTGCAGAGAGGAGAGAGCGCAGTCCTTTCCATAACAGCAGAGGACGGGAGCGGCAACACAGCCCGCACCTCCTTCCGCGTTATAGGGAAGAATACCGAAATACCACCAGCGCTCATAAACGAACTTTCAATAAAGGGAACCGCAGAATCCCCCGACAGGATAGAAATTCTCTTCCTTGGCAGCGGCAGTGCTGCGGGAATGGTCGTCTCCGATGGTCTTGCCGATGAGGCGAACCACTGCGTGATCCTACCGGATATCACCGTTAAGAAAGGAGATACTGTGGTCATTTACTGGGACAGGGATGCTGAAAGCCTGGAACCTATATTGTCCGGAGGAAGGACGGGACACATCATAAATGGCGGCAGCGATACCACGCTATCCGGAACAAACGGCGCAGTGCTGCTTTATGATGAAAGCGGCGGCAGCATCATCGACGGAATCATATACACTACAGGGGAAAGCGAACTTGCGGATGGCTATGGGAACAACAGGACAAAACACGCAGCTGAAGAACTGCGGAGGCTCGGCCTCTGGTCTGGCGACCCGGTATCATCCGTACTGGTCACTGCAAGCCGTGTAATCGCCAGGCTCCCTGGTGGGCAGGATACAGACAGTGCCGCTGATTTTTTTATCACAGAACCCAGGAAATACACCATAGGCAGGACAAATGAGTACTTCCCATATACCGAATGATGGCAGCAGCCGCTGCCATCTGATCAGAATGAATAAAAGACTTCCGCTTCCCCTGTGCTTTCGCTTTCATTGCCGGCATCTTCTATCACTTCCGTGGCAGAAGTGCGCTGCCGACGGAATTCCAGATGATTTGCCACAATCTCGATGGACCTTTTCGTGGACCCATCGCTGGAAACCCATCTGCAGAGCCTGAGACGTCCCACAGTGCGGCATTGCATGCCTTTATGAAGCTTCTCAAGACATCTGTCGCCCAGAGAACCCCAGCACTGGATTGAAATGAAGACTGTCTCCTGTGCTTTCTGGCCGTTGCGGTCCATGTAGTAACGATTGCTTGCAAGATCGAACTTCACAAGCCTGACGCCATCCGGAGGATCAGCAAGCGGAATCCTCTTCGGATCATCCACGAGCGTACCCTCGAGCAGGATGCTGTTAAGATCATTCATGATAATGCCTCCTGCTATCTATACGCAGCGAGTGACAGGTTATGCAAAGTCCGTTAGAATATTTGCATGAAACTCACTGTATTATCCGTCGGAGGATCCATCATCTCCCCTGACAAAGTCGATTATGATTTCCTCGCCTCTTTCGCTTCCATGATTACAGAGCATCTTGATTCCCATACCGAAGAGAAACTTGTCTTTGTCGCGGGTGGCGGTGCTCCTGCCAGGATTTACCAGGATGCGCTCAGAAGAATCAGGCCAGAGTCGGATGCCAGGCTGCAGGACTGGCTCGGAATCAGGGCAACGCATCTCAATGCCATGCTGCTGAGGGCCGTTTTCGATGGACTCTGCCTTGATGATATCGTCACCGATCCAACCGCAGAGAGCGTCTCCTTCACAGGCAGGATTCTCGTTGCTGGTGGCTGGAAACCAGGTTTCTCAACTGATACAGACGCTGTTTACCTTGCAAAGAGATTCGGCGGCAGCACCGTCATCAATCTCTCAAACATCAGGAAAGTCTATACAGATGATCCGCGCAAGAACCCTGATGCGAAGCCCATCGATTCCATTTCATGGAATGATTTCAGGGCCATGGTCGGCGATGAATGGAACCCAGGCCTCAATGCTCCGTTCGACCCGATTGCCTCCAGGATCGCGGATGAGTGCGGCATGACTGTCATCGCCGCTGATGGCCGCAACATAGAGAACACAAGGGCAATCCTGGAAGGAAAGCCCTTCGAAGGCACGATCATCGGTGCTTAAGGGTCAGAAAGTACGGATCGGGATCGGCAAATGACGACGGGAATGGCACATCGCGTGTAAAATCCGGGATCCAGAGGACATCATCATCCGAAGGATCCTGCATGAAGCCGTCATCAATGCCGAGAATCTCCATCATATCGACAATCGCATCATACTCCGCTTCTGTCATTTTCGGGAAACCTGGGTCGCCTTTCGGAGGAACGAACTGCGTCATCAGGGAGAGATAGAAGCTGTCTTTGTAATGCTCTGCGAAATACGAGAGGAAGCTGAAGGTCGAATCAAGCTCTCCAGGAAACACCAGATGCCTTAGAAGCGTCCCTCTCATTCTTTCCAGATCAGTATGCGGATGCCATGCCTTGACAGCATCCAGCACTGGGATAATCGCATCCGCATATCCCGCGCGTCCGCAGAACCTGCTTGCGGTGGAACGTGAGAGCGTCTTGCAATCAAGAAGATAAACATCAATGTACTCATCAATCTCTGACAGAGCCTCCACCCGCTCATAACCAGAGCTGTTCCATACAACAGGAAGAGAGAAACCCTTCTCGCGCGCACTCTTTATCGCATTGATTATCGAAGGAATGAAATGCGTCCCCGTGACAAGATTGAGAGTCGCAGCTCCATTCTCCTGCAGCGAGAGCATCAAAGCGCTCAGTTCCTCCTCCGAGATATCGATACCGGTGTTGAGACCATCTGATCCGGATATCTGCCTGTTCTGGCAATACTGGCAATGCAGAGGACAGCCGGTGAAGAAAATCATCCCGGATCCATGCTCTCCAGAGATAGGCGGTTCTTCACCCCTGTGCAGGCCAGACCAGGCGATACGGACAGTGTCGCTCTGCCTGCATATTCCGGTTTTCTTTGTTCTGTCGATGCGGCACAGATTCGGGCATAACTCGCAATAGGTGTAATCCATGCCATCATCATAGCACGAAGAGAGCCTCTGGACAGGCCCTGATTGACCCTCGGCCTCACTTGGGAGAAAATCTTCATATGGCTTTTTTCAGACTGCGCCGTGGGGAGACAAGGAAAAAGGAAGAACGCTTCATCCTCGCCATAGATGGCGGGGGAATGAGAGGCATCATCCCGGCATGGCTGCTTGGGCGCCTCAGCAGAGAACTCCGCAGTGCAGGAGATGAACGAGCGCTATACTCGCATTTCGATCTAATCGCCGGCACCAGCACAGGAGCCCTCATCGCTGCTGCATTATCCCTGCCGACCGATGGAACCGGACTGAAAGAAGAGAGAGTTCCGGAAATCCGTGTATACAAGGAATGCCTGGAAAAACGCTTTCTGAGGACAATCACGCATAGACAGCTCCGCGGAACGATTATCCCCTCATCCGATCCAGAAAGCTTTACATCTTTCTATATTGAGAATGGGCCTAGGATATTCCCGCAGAAGGGACTGAATCTTCTCGGGCAGATTTTCACTGACAAATACAGCGCCTCCGGATATGAAGGATTCCTGAAAGCATTATATGGAGACAAGACAATGGGAGATCTCATGGCACCAACTGTATTGCTTTCATATTCTACCGATTCTGGAATTATATATCCGATATCAAACTGGAAAAATCCAGAATACCGCATATGGGAAGGCACAAGGGCAAGTTCAGCAGCGCCCCTGTATTTCCCGGTATTCATCAAAGAGGACAGCAATGGAGAGAAGCGGCATCTGATAGATGGTGGAATCGCCGCAAACAATCCCTCCCTCATCGCCTACAGCCTTGCGCGGGAACTCTACCCTTCTGCAGAGACTTTCCATATACTCTCGCTTTCCACAGGAGCCCCTGTCTATCATTCAACGCAGGAAGCGGGAGGAATCACCGGATGGGGAGGACAGATATCAAAGCTTTTCCAGAATGCGCAGCTGCAGGTTTCAGAGACTGTTCTTCCGGCGATTCCAGGCCTGGATTACACGAGAATCTGGGCTCCGGTCCTGGAAAGGAAGATAAAGCTTGATGAGACCGGCAAGGAAACCATGGAAATGCTCTCCTCTGCGGCAGAGCGGATCTATGAGGAAAAACATGAAGAACTCTCCAGATGGGTCAGAATGCTCACAGAGGCTCCAGTAGCAGAAAGGATAAGGCTCAGAGAGACGAGAGCACTTGCTCTGTCTTCTGAACAAGAAGGGAACGGAGGGAGCGGAGTCTGAATCCATATGATCCGAGATCGATATGCTCCCCAATGACATCGGTGATGACCTTTACGGCAAAGCACGGAATCCCCTTCAGATAGGCTGCCATTGCAACACCATATGCTTCCATGTCCGCAGCATCAGCTGGGATATCAGGATCAGGAGCGGTACAGAAACTTCCGGATGATGAAAGGACATACGGGGATGAATCGCCAAGCCTGATTGCCGCAACTGTCGCACGGGAAGGGAGTAAAGTAGCCCCTTTCCTGAGATGATAAGCCGTAAGATCCTGATCCGGAGAGACGACGCTCCCGAATGAAACGCAGCTTCCCACCGGGATGCGTCCAAAGCTTCCTGCGCTTCCTACGGAGACAACAGCGTCAGGAAAAAGAGAGGCAATAGCAGCAGCAGTCACGGCAGCGGAGGCAATCGGACCTGTGCCGCACACGGCTTTCTCATATGAATCAGGAAAATCGCGGAGCTCTGCTTTATCAGAAGCCACTAAAAGAACTTTCACAACACCCGCCTTCTGATTTCAGACATCACAGGAGAAAGCATGATGCCAAGCCGCCTTTCACGTCCTGCCTTCTTTGAGGCAGCGACAGCATATGTCGCGATTGCAGTGGCATGTGAAACCGAACCGAAAAAGCTGCCCCCCTTGATAACAAGCCCGAACAGCAGGGAAGCGAAAAGATCGCCAGCGCCAGGATAGGACACGCCAGCATCCTCATACTGGAAGAGCCGTATCTCATCGCCGTCCCACGCCGCATTTCCAAGTCCACCCGCCTGCAGCGGAATGCCTGTTATGACACCACGCCGGGGACCAAGCGAACGAAGCACCGAAATCTGGTCCCTGATGGCCTTCTGCCCCTGCGCCCTGAATCCATCATCAAGACCCGTGAGGATCATCGCCTCCGTGAAATTCGGCGTTATGATATCAGCTTTTCTGACAAGACGGACCATTGAGGCGCAGAGTTCATCATCTACAGTCTGATACAGGCTGCCATTATCTCCCATCACAGGGTCGACAAAGGAAAGGGAGCCGAAATGCTTCATGGCAATCTCTACCGTCTCAATCTCATCTGCAGAGCCGAGATATCCTGAATAGACACCTTCAAATGAAATGCCAAGCTTCCCGAAGCGCGAAAGAATCTCCTTCATCGCCAGATGCTCATCCTTGACGAAGATGTCATCGAATCCGTCCGTCTGAGTGGAAAGGACAGCGGTCGGAAGCACCGCTGTCTCAACGGACAGCGCCTCCAGCACAGGGAGGACAACTGTCAGCGATGATTTCGAATAGCATGAAAGATCATGTATGGCGAGAACTGCCATCAGATAGCCAGTCCTGCAATGGCCGCACCCAGCGTCGGAGAGTTGTCGATACGGATCATCTCGTAGTACTTTCCATGCTTCTTCTCGAGGATCTCATCAAGGTAAAGCCTCGTATAGAACTCAAGGAAAGCTGTCTTGTAGAACGTGGTACCATCAGCATTGATGACCACAGGAAGACGCGGATTGCTGCCTTCTCCCGAACGGAGCACCGCAGCAGTGAGATTGATTGCGGTAAGCTTTCCCGCTCTCTCTATCACGGCTTTCAGGATCTTATAAAGCGCCTCCGCATCCTCTTCATTGTCACCAACAGCTTTCACAAGGTCATAATCCGGATTGTGGCAATCCTCAAGATAATGGCTCATCCTTGTCGTATCGAGCGGCAATATGGATCTGAAACGCTCGCCAAATGACTCTGTAAGGATGCCTTCCTTAATGGCAGCTTCAATGACATGTGCCGCGAACGGGCCAAGATATGCACCGCTTATTTTCTTCTCAAACCAGTATTTGCTTGGATCCTTAGTACTGCTTACGAACTCCTTGTCGAGATCTCCCAGCTCAAGGGCAAGGCAGCCTGACTCCACATTCACAATCTCGCGTCCCTCGTCCATCTGGATCTTGGCAATCGCGCTGTTCTTTTCAGTATATGCAGTGTTTGTGCCAGTGCCGAGGATGAATCCTATGTAAGAAGAAGCGTGGTCTGGCCTGCCGGCCTTGGCGGCCAGAAGCGTGGCGACAGTGTCATTGACGACAGCAACCTTCTTTCCTGAGACATCAAATCCTCTTCTCTCAAGCTCTGCCAGCAGATTCTTCCCAAGTGGCTTTCCAATCACCTCCGGCGCCTTGATCTCCTTCGAGAAAACAATAGGGATGCCATCATGATCCTCTGTTATGCTCGCGGCATATGAGAAACAGAACCCTATTCTATCGCTCTTATCAACAAGACGCTCGATATTATCAGCGAGAATGGAATAGAATGAAGCTGCACTTACCTCTTCCTTCACCCCAGGCATTCCCACCTTGCGGAAATCAGAGATCACAGGCTGCTTGTTCTCATCAAATGTCACAAGACACGTCCGGAAATTCGTTCCGCCGGCATCCATGACAATCACGCTTTCACCCGGGATGATCGCAGCATCCGGAGAAACATATGTCGGAATCATCTGCAGAGAGCTTCCGTTTTCCTTCTCGAGTCCTTTCTCCATTTCCGAAAGAACGAAACCAAGTGTTTTATCTGCGTCTACAGAGGCAGCTGAAAGCATATGCCTCTCAAGAAACTCCTCAGTCCTTCCCATCTTATACCCCTCCTAACTGCCGAACGATAGGACAAAGGGTCCGGCACTTATTATCTCATTATTGACTTTAAGGTTTTCAGCAAGGATTGTCACTGTCTTTCCTTCCGATCCTTCAGCGGTAACATCCCCTTCGATGATTACTCCTCCTGAAAAAAGATTTCCAGTCACCATCAGCGACAGCGAGAACCTTACATGAATCCCGGACCAGTCATCAGAAAGAAACCGGTCTTCGGTTATATCCTCTCCTTCCAGGAGTCTCACCGACCCGTCCAGGACCACATCTCCTGGCAAAAATCCCCTGCTCTGCAGATGATTCTGCAGCAGTTCAGTGGAAAGCAGCTGAAGATGCGTCGTGTACGTCAGATCCACCGCATTGAAGCTCACCCCGCTATCGAAGAAAGCCAGAGAGTTCCCATAAGTCGACACATCCGACCTCACGAAAGAAAGCATGCGGGGCAGAAATCCTTCCCCACTTACAACGCTCACCCCCTGCAACGCAATCCGAGGCTCTGACATGTGCGAAGCCATGGCAGAAACGATGCCGTCATATGCTCCCCTCAAGGCGGCATCAGAACCACTCGAAGCAATCAGAACAGAGCAACAGAAGACAATCATAACCATGATAAAAGCACGGGCTTTTCTCATCGTCAGTCCTCCATTACGAAAACAATTCTAGCAATGGGAATTACAGTCTGCAATGGTAAAAATGCTCATTCAGCGCTTCGGAAGGCCTTCAGATCGCTTTCAGCACCTTGTTCGTCAACCTTATGCAGCAGCACTCCTCCGACGGCAAATAGCAGAATAAGCGAGAGAATGCCATATCTCTGCTCACCAGTGATGAGAGTGACGATGCCAAGAAGAAGAGGCCCGATGATAGCAGCGAACTTGCCGAGCATGTTGAAGAACCCATAGAACTGCGAAGCCTGTTCCTCCGGAATGAGGCGCGTATAATACGAGCGCGAAAGGGCCTGGATACCACCCTGGAAGAGCCCTATGCAGACAGCGAGGATATAGAACTGCGTCTCGTTTGTCATGAAAAAGCCGAAGCACGCGATAACAACATATCCGATAATCGCAACAAGCAGAGCTCTCTTGATACCGATCTTATGTCCGAAAAAACTATAGAAAAGCGCAGAGGGGAAAGCAACGAACTGGGTTATAAGAAGCGCGACAATCAGGCTGGAAGAGGAGAATCCCAGTGCTGTTCCATAATCTGTTGCCATGCGGATGATGGTATCAACCCCATCGATATAACACCAGTACGCTACCAGAAACAGTGCAGTATTCCTTAGATTCCGGAGAGATGAGAGCGTTTTCCTTACCGCACCGAACCCGTCCCTGATGGCCGTTTTCAGACTCAGCTTCTCCCCCTCGGGCTCCTTGACGAAGAGAATAAGCGGGAATGTGAACACAATCCACCATATGCCGACCATCAGAAATGAGATCTTCACAGCCGCGATTTCATCTGCAAGACCGAAAACTCCCGGGAACAGATACATGATGACATTCAGCAGGAAGAGAAGGCCTCCTCCGATATACCCGAGGCTGTACCCCAGAGACGATACGAAATCGACTTTACGCTCAGATGCGACTGAAGGAAGAAGCGAATCATAAAGAGTATTCGCTCCCGCAAATCCGATATTCGCAGCAATGTAGAACACCATCGCAAGCTGCCACATTCCCATTGCTACCCAGCAGAGCGCACTTGTCATCACGGCTCCAAGGAAAGCGAAGAGGATAAGAAGCTTCTTCCTGTAACTTCCCCTGTCTGCGATTGCGCCCAGCACAGGTGCAGAGACGGCAACAATGAAAGACTCTATTGAATTGCCGAGTCCGAGGAAGAATGTGCTGGTAGCGCTATTGCCACCATATGACCAGTACTGAGAGAAGAAGATGGGGAAGAAGGCCGCCATCACCGTTGTAGCAAAGGCGCTGTTAGCCCAGTCGTAAAGCGCCCATGATATGATTTCTTTTTTCGAATCCTTCATAAACGCAGAGATTCTACCCTTTGTTCACGTTCTGGACAATTAAGATTATATTATCCTTAGGTAAATAAGGAGCATTCTGATGATTGCAGCATCAACATTCGAGAAGGAAACAGGGAATGTCTTCCAGCATTTCGGAAGGACGGAGACATTCAGGCTTTATACAATCGAAGGCGGTAAGGTGACAAAGAAAGAAGATGTCAGCGCAGCGGAGACTGGCGGGCATTCTGCCCTTGCCCCGTTTCTGAAGGAGCACGGCGTTACTGCCTTGATCGCGGGAGGAATCGGCGGCGGAGCAAGGGAAGCTCTGGCATCCTGTGGCATCGAAGTCTATCCGGGAGTCTCCGGCAGTGCAGATGAAGCGGCAGAGGCATTTGCAGCGGGAAAGCTTGCATTCAATGCCAATGCAACGTGCTCGCATCATCATGAGGAAGGTCATAGATGCGGCCATCATGACCACGGCTGCTCACATCACAGCATCTGATGTCTAGCGAAAGGCTTTCCGCGATGGGAAGCCTTTTCTTCTGAAGAAATGATTCATGATTAGTGCTATAGTCTCTCTAGTATGAAAACATTCCTCTGGTACGATCTCGAGACATTCGGACTCAACCCACGCTACGACAGGATTGCCCAGGCTGCGGCTATCCGTACGGATATGGATTTCAATCAGATCGGTGACCCCATTGTGCTGTACGCCAGGCTTTCACCTGATTACCTTCCATCTCCCGAATCCTGTCTTATCACAGGAATCACTCCACAGGACGTGAATGCGAAAGGCCTTTGTGAAGCTGACATGATTGAGCGACTGCGTTCCGAGTTCATGGTTCCGGATACGATCACAGTTGGATACAACAGCATCAACTTCGACGATGAGGTCATACGCTCGACACTCTATCGTAACCTCTACGACCCATTTGAGCGCGAATATCGCAACAGATGCTCCCGATGGGACATCATAAACCTTGTCAGAGCAACCAGGGACCTGCGCCCGGATGGAATAAGCTTTTCCATCCTGAATCCGGAAACAAACGCACCCTCGTTCAAGCTGACCGACCTCACCGAGGAAAATGGCATTGAACAGGAAGGAGCACACGATGCGCTTGTCGATGTCCGGGCAACAATTGCAGTTGCCAAGCTGATCAAGGAGAAACAGCCCAAGCTCTTCCAATGGGCGCTTGACCACAGATCGAAGAATGAGATTGCCAGGGAAATAAAGGTCCTGAACCACATACCGTTTCTTCACACTTGCCCGCTTTTCGTCTCCGAGAAAGGAAATACACATCCCCTTCTCCCGCTCTTCTACGAGGCGGAGAAATCGGCAGCTCTCTACTGCTTCGACCTCACACATGAGATTCCGAAAAGCGCGAAGGGAACATATCAGGAGACAGGAATCATGAGACTTATGATCAACAGGTCTCCGTTCATCGCTCCAATCAGCACTCTAGACAGCAGCAGTGAAGAGCGTCTGGGATTCACGAAAGCCTGGATATGGCAGAAGGCAAGCCAGGCAATAAATTCCCCTGTGCTGAAAAAGGAATCAATCCTTGCGGCAAGGGAACCATACGAAGAAAGCGCGAAGGATCCTGATCTGACAATCTACAGCAGTTTCCCTTCCGATCACGACAAAGGAGTCATGGCGTCAATCAGAGTGATGAAGCCCGCGGACAAGATCAGCAAGGGAGAGCATCTTTTCGAGGATGACAAATACCACAAGCTTCTCTGGCGTCAGGTCGCCAGGAACTGGCCTGAAGTGCTTAGCGAGAAAGACAGGACAAGCTGGAAGAACTTCTGTGCGCTCCGCCTCATAAATCCCCCGGTTGAAGGTACCCCCACATATGAGCTCTACATGAGAAGTGTCAGCGAGAAGCTCGAAAGTGTTGATACAGATTACAGAGATAAAGAAATACTCCTGAAGCTGAAGGAATATGGCGAGGAGCTTTTCGCTAACGTCATAAAATGATAGAAGATATGCTATGTCCGAACTAACAGATAAACTGGAAGGTTTCAGAGCGCAGCTGGAAGAGCTTGACAGGAAGCTCTCAGGAGAGGCGCTCAATGATATGAATCTATACAAGACCCTGATGCAGGAACGTTCTCATCTGGCGCCTGTCGTGGAGAAGCTGTCAGAGATGAAGGATCTCGAGAAGCAGATCGATGATTCGCGAGAGATGATAAAAGCAGAGGAAGATGCAGAGCTGGTGGAGATGGCAAAGGAGGAAATCCAGGCTCTTGAGGCGGAATACGCGGCAAGAGAGAAGGAATGCCGCATACTCCTCATACCGCCAGATCCGCTGGAAGGAAAGAACATTATCATGGAAATCAGGGCAGGAACAGGAGGAGACGAAGCTTCCCTCTTTGCCGCCGATGTCTTCCGTATGTATTCGCATTACGCAGAGAAGAACCATTGGAAGATGGAAGTGATGTCCTCCAGCGAATCCGGCATAGGAGGATATAAGGAAATCGTCATCTCTATCTCAGGCAAGGATGTCTATGGATCACTTCGCTTTGAATCGGGAGTCCACCGTGTGCAGCGTGTCCCCGAAACCGAATCAGGTGGCAGGATACACACATCGGCAATCACCGTTGCGGTTCTCCCTGAAGCTGAAGAGACAGATATCGAAATCAGGCAAGAGGACCTCAGGGTCGATGTCATGAGAGCAGGCGGTCCGGGAGGACAGTGCGTCAACACCACCGATTCCGCTGTTCGTCTTACTCATATACCTACAGGCCTTGTCGTTATCTGCCAGGATGAGAAATCGCAGATAAAGAACAGAGCGAAAGCCATGAGGGTTCTCCGGGCACGGCTCTATGAGATGGAGGAAGCCAAGAAGCAGAAGGAAAGGGCTGACGCCAGGCGCAGCATGGTCGGTTCGGGAGACCGGTCTGAGCGCATCCGCACTTACAACTTCCCTCAGAACAGGGTCACTGACCATAGGATTAATCTCACGCTTTATAAGCTTGATTCCATCATGGAAGGGGATCTAGACGAGCTCATCGATGCCCTCAAGCTGGCAGCTGGCGAAGAGGCGCTCAAGGAAGCGTGAGACTCTCAGAGCTAAGAAGGGAGCTTCTCAGCAGGATTGACCAGGTAGATGCAAGAATCATCATACGCCTGGCAACAGGACTTGATGAGGTACATCAGATAACGGAATCAAATATGGAAGTAACAGAGGAGATGGAGAAAAAGGCATTCTCCCTCCTCCGCGAGAGACTTTCCGGAACCCCTATGGCCTACATCATGGGTGAGAAGGAATTCTATGGACACACATTCCGCGTCTCACCGGCAGTCCTCATTCCAAGACCTGACACGGAAACGCTCGTAGATACCGTCATCAGGCTGTCACGCCGCTTCAGCAAACCAAGGATTCTTGACCTGTGCACCGGAAGCGGGGCGATTGCCGCCTCCGTCGCATACGAACTGAAACTGCCCGTCGCATTATCAGATATATCCCCGGAGGCACTAGATACTGCTAAAGCGAATTATAAGCAGATTACCGGGCATGATGCCGATGCGAGACTCGGCAGCCTTCTAAGCCCATGGAAGGGCTGTACATTCGATATCATTGCCTCAAATCCCCCATATCTCAACGAAGAATGGTACATAGAGACAGATCAGGACATAAAAGCTGAACCGCTGAGCGCATTCATAGGCGGAGGTAATGATGGCCTGGATCTGATACGAATCATCATCGAGGCTTCTCCCGCATATCTTTCCCCAGATGGCATCCTGGCCCTGGAATGCGACTATCGCCAGATGGGAATATGTGTTAACCTTCTTGAAAAAGAAGGTTTCACTGATATCCATACAGTTCGAGATCTCGCAGATAAGGAGCGTGTGATTTATGGCAGAAGACTTCCCTAATAAAGAGCTGGTAGACCGGTTCGTAAAGAAGATCATACGCTACTCTGACGAAGACAAGGACAAGATTGCGGCCGCAGCTGTCTTCGCCGCAAAGAAACATGGAGACCAGAAACGGAAAAGCGGCGAGCCATATATAACGCATCCGATGGCGGTTGCGGAGATTCTCATGCAGATCGGAATGGATGCGGATACGGTATCCGCAGGTCTTCTGCATGACACCCTTGAGGACACGGACACATCTGAAGAAGAGATTGCCACGATTTTCGGCAAGGAAGTCGGGGAAATGGTCCAGGCCGTCACGAAGATATCAAGGATAACAGATGAGAAATCGATACAGGAAGCGGAGACTATCAAGAAGATGTTCTTTGCCATGTCGAAAGATCTCCGCGTAATTCTCATCAAGCTTGCGGACAAGCTGCACAACATGAGGACAATCAGCGGGCTTTCCCCCGAACGCAGACGGGCTTTCGCGGAAGACTGTCTCGATATCTTCGCCCCTATTGCAGACAGCCTTGGTATGCAGACAATCAAGAGCGAGCTGGAGGATCTCTCGCTCAAGGCCCTCAAGCCAGAGTCATATGAGTATATCAATGGATATCTTCTTGAGAAGAAAAGCGAATACACCGCATACATAAAGCAGGTATCGAAAGCCATTGCGGAGGCTTGCGCGAAAGCGGGGATAACGGATATAGAGATCACTGGGCGCGTCAAGCATGCCTATTCGATATACCAGAAAATCAAGAAGAGGAAGAAGGAGATTGATGAAATCTACGACATCCTCGGCATAAGAGTCATCTGCCAGACAACGGTTGAGTGCTATACAATCCTTGGCGTCATACATTCGATGTGGATTCCTATAGAAGGACGTTTCAAGGACTATATCGCCATGCCGAAGGCCAACAACTACCAGTCCCTTCACACCACTGTCCTAGGGCCGCAGAACCGTCACCTTGAGATTCAGATACGCACTCAGGAAATGCACAAGACAGCGGAGGAAGGCGTAGCTGCCCATTGGGCTTACAAAGCAGCCTCCGGTTCTGAGTCCGGCACATGGAAGACCGTTGATTCAATCAACTATCAGAAAATCATCCGCAAGATAAAGACCTGGTCCAAGGAAATCGCCCAGAGCGAGGATTTCATGGACGAGATCAAGAACGAGCTTCTGAAGGACTCGATTGTCGTGTTCACGCCGCAGGGACATGTCATCGAGCTCCCTGTGGGATCAACCGCGCTGGATTTTGCATACAAGGTTCATACGGAAATCGGCAATCACTGCTCTGGAGCAAGGGCTGACGGCTCCATCATTCCCCTCAATAGACCACTGGGGAACACGCAGATCGTGGAAATCATGACCAGCCCCAATGCGCACCCTAACCAGCAATGGCTGGAGTACGCGCAGACGACTTCTGCCAGGAAGAAGATAAGGGCATGGCTTAACAAGAATGAGGCAACGAATCTTCCCATAGCCCAGCCCCAGAAGAAAGCACAGCCCGTACAGAATCCCGCAATGGAGAATGCGAAGAAGATCATTCCCACCATGCAGGGGCTGAGATTCACATCGCATGAAAAAAAAGGCACTGTAATCATCGGCGAGAACAGCAACATACTCTTTGATTTCGCGAAATGCTGCAATCCGGTCCATGGCGATGATATCGTCGCTTACATAACAAGGGGAAGAGGATATGTCATACACAGACGGGACTGCCCTAACCTTGCGAACATGCCAGAGGCAGAAGAGCGCATAGTACCGGTGGAATGGGATAGCCAGGAACTTGTCAGACGCTTCTCGGTCACCGCCAAATTCAACTCCGACCTCTTCAGCGAGATAGACAACGCCGTGCGAAAGCACAACAGCCACCTGATTCAGGGTGCATTGGATGTTTCCCCGGAAGGACTTGTAGGGACATTCACGATCAGCGCAGATAACGAAGAAGCGATGAAGAAGACGACACAAGCGATCAGGCAGATACCGTCAATCATCAAAGTCCAGGGTGTATAATCACTCCTCAAGCACCCGGAGAATCTCGGGCAGGAGCTGCTTCTTCCTCGAAAGCACGCCAGGAAGACTGTATGCGCCCTCTTCGATCTTCTCATAAATCAGATCACTCTCCTTCCGGAATGGTGTCATAAGCAACACCGAGTTCTCTTTGATGACATCGGAAATTAGCAGCATGCACCAGTCAAGCTCCTTATCCTCCGCCACGCTGCAAAGCGCCTCAAGATACATTTTTCTGATATCGCTCACCTCTTCAAGCGTCATAACCTCAACCTGACCGATGGCGAATCTCACACCCCTCTCATTATATGTTTTCATATCACTGAGAATGACCTTCTCAGGATCCCTTTCCGCGAGCGATGTGCCATCTGAGAACAAAGAACGTCCAAATGCCTCATAATCATCGATGCCACCAATCTCACAGAGCCTTCTGGCAACATGCCTGTCGTAATCAGTCGTAGTTGGACTCTTGAGCATCACCGTATCAGAAGTAAGCCCTGAAAGCAGCACCTTTGCTGTCAGCAGATCGATATCCACACCCCATTTCCTGAACTGCTCATACACGATTGTGCATGTAGACCCCAGAGGTTCTGAGACTATATAAATCGGAGTTCTCATCCGCGGAGGGGCCAGACGATGATGATCGAGAATCTCCGTGATCTCCGCGTCCTCAATTCCTGTCACGCTCTGGTCAGCCTCATTGTGGTCGACAAGAATGATTTTCTGCCTGGGTTTATCAAGGAAGCAGCGTCTGGTGACGAAGCCTGTCCATTTTCCGCCCGAAAAGACGGAAAGCCCCCTGTATCCACTTTCCTGCAGCTTCTTTTTCGCATCGTCAAAAAGCATCCCGGAGTCAATTCTCATATCGGGATTGTCTTCTGGAAGGATATCGGAAACAGGCGTGGAGAGGCGCATGAGACGCAATGTCTCTGCAGTATCAAGGAAAGAGATATACACGAAGCCTTTGTATGAAGAGAAATCGATGTCCATCTTCGTAGGATCGGAAACACCTGTTATGACGATACCTGGCAGCTGGTTCTCTATCGCAGCCTCTATATGCTTCTTCCTGTAGCCTATGATAAGAACAGGCTTGTCCGTGAGCCGTTCAAGGCGGGATAGATAGACCTTATACTCCATCGCCCCGATCATATAAGGCGCCCTGACAGTACCGCAGCTGCCACGCTGGATATACTCCCCTTCGATAACCCTCTCGATGTTTTCCTCTGAAAGCAGATACCGCTGCCTCACGGCGCCGCTGTTCTCCCGCAGGAAGAACCCGTTGATATCATCAGCAGAGAGAAGACCACGGAATTCACCATCATCAAGCACAGGGACAACGGACGGGCGACGGCGCTGGAATATATCCATAAGGATATAAAGCGGATCGAAGGATGAGATCGATACCATGCTCTTTTTCTGAACTTCCTTCACCCGAGGTCTCACATCGCGCAGGAATACAGGCAGTTCAATCCCCAGTTCGGAGAAAGCTTTCTTCGTATTGCCATTAGCAGGCCCCAGCATTGCGGGGACATATTCATTTTCAGGGTCTATTCTGCTCTTCAGCACAGCATATGCATAAGCAGAGCAGACAGAATCCATATCAGGATTTCTGTGTCCTGTTATATATATTCTCATGAAACAATGTTAAACTGAATCAAGCCTGCATGGAAGGAGAATAAACACATGAAAGCTGTAATTGCCAATGATCATGGAGGAGTGGAAATTGCGAAGATGGTACTTGCCCATCTCCAGGCAAGGGGTATTGAGACTGTCTATCTCGGAACTGACAGTACAGAAAGCGTCGATTACCCAGACTATGCCGAGAAAGCCGTGCTCGAATTCAGGAAAGGCGGCTACAGCTTCGGAGTGCTTATCTGCGGAACAGGCATTGGGATATCCGTATCCGCGAACAAGATGAAAGGTGTCAGATGCGCCCTGCCCCAGAACAAATACGCAGCAGAGATGACAAAGCGCCACAACAACGCCAATTTCATCGCGTTCGGTGGCAGAATCGAATACAGTGAGCCTGTGACGGAAATCCTCGACGCGTTCATTGATGCTGCGTTCGAAGGCGGTCGCCATCAGCGCCGCATCGACAAGATGATGGCACTGGAAGGAAAATAATCAGCGTGAGGCAGCCGTTTGCATGGCTGCCTCTTGCACATCTATGCCCGTTTCGCTATCTGCTCTTTCTGAAGGGGGTCTCGCTCTTGTGAGAAGACCAGACTGACTGCTTCCTCAAAGCTTCTGACGTAACGAAGTTTCACATCAGGTATGAGCGAAGATGGAACACTTTCCACGTCCTTCCTGTTCGCATCAGGAAGAATAACAGTAGTGGCACCCTGATCCGCCGCTCCCGCTATCTTTGCAAGCACACTGCCGATTGGCAGGATATTCCCTTTCAGCGACACAGCCCCTGTGACTGCAGTCATCTTCTCAACCGGCTGTCCGGTTAAATCCGATATAATCGCAATCGCGGTAGCAAGCGATGCCGAATCGCCGCGTTTCTGGAAGCTGTAAGCGTAATTCACCGTCACTGATCCCAGATTCTCCCCCAGGTGTTTTTCGGCGTAGCTATCTGCAAGATCATATGCGATATTAGCACTCTCAAGCATTATCTGCTCTACAAGTCCTATGACTTTCACCACCCTGGGGCCAGAGGGAATGCTGCGCACTTCAACAGGAAGCAGGTACCCTCTTCCGCCGAAGACCCCTATCCCGCTGACAACACCAGGACCGTATGTGAAATCCGTCACGAAATCCGGGAACTCATCATCTATGCATATGGCTTTCCTGACATCACTTTCAGTCACCCGCAAAGGCCTCATGCTTCTCCTTCTAAGGGAAAGACGCGCCTTGCTGGCATAAATCCTGTCAATAGCCTGCCGGAGCGGACGGACAGATGTACTGTCCCCATAGCAGGAGAACACAAGACTTCGTTTTGCCCTGAGACTGAATTCCAGCGGGCATCGTGCCTTTGAATTGATTTCGGCAATCATGCGTTCAGCAATCTGCATGAACGAATCGAAATCATATGAGTCCATCAGGAAAACCGAGAGGCGGTCAAGGAGCGGCTCAGGAATCCCCTGCAGTGTGTTAGCAGTGAAAATATACCATGCATTGGAGAAATCAAGAGGGACAGTCATCAAAGCATCAACATAAAGCCTTGCGCGCTCCGGCTGCAGTATGTCAAGGAAAGCACTGTCCGCCCTTGAATGAGTCTCGCTTGTGCCTATCTTGTCTAGCTCGTCGAAGATTATCACAGGGCTCAGGGAACCAGCCTGCAGGAACGCCTTGAGAATCAGGCCGAATGTGCAAGCCCGCCAGGACTGGTCAACTCCATTGAGCTCGAATGCGGCATCTTTGCCGGACAGGCTGACCACGGCATGTCCGCGCTCCGGAAAAGCCGATGCCAAGCTGACAGCAAGACTAGTCTTGCCACAGCCGGGGCTGCCAACCAGAAGAAGAGGCCGAGGCTTTCGGCCGTTAGCAACACTCGAGGCGATCTCATCAAGCAGAAAATCCTTGAGTCTCTCTAGACCGACATGACTTCTGTCCATCGTGGTCTTCGCCCTATCGATATCAGTAAGCGTGAAATCAACTGTCTTCATGCTCAGAAATCTCAGAAGCGTGGATTTCCGTTTCATGATTATCTTCTCTTCAGCTGAATCGCTTTCATCGCGCATCGCGCTGTCCCACATCGCCTTGATCTGCAATGCAGTCTCCCTGCTCATGGGGCAATCAGGTGCAAATAGCCGTGAAAAGATGGCTTTGTCGATATCATCCGATTCCTCATCTTCTTCCGCTAGCTCATGGCTACTGTCCATTGAGACACTCCCAAAAGCTTTTGCTTTCAGGGCAGCAAGCCCATCATCACTCATTCCTTCATTGAGCGAACCGAAAAGTTTCATTTCCTCATCAAAAGACATAAAAGCTGTTCCTTTCCCCTGGTCAGGGGAGATTGATCGGCAAGAAAGCTGAGACACAGGTAAGAACCTGTGCAGCGTACTTAATCTAACCTAATGCGATGAACTAACAACAGAAAGACGTCAACGACCTTCAGGACAAGCCTGAAGGCTTGGACGTGAGCGTTTTGCCCACAGGCTCCGTTTCCGGTCTGCCTGTGGTACTCCATCCATACGGCTGATTGACTGCAGCCTGCCCGGACTTCTGGACCCGGGTGATGCAGTTGTCGCGGATGTTGATGGCGGCATTTACGTCTGAATGTATAGTATTGCCGCAATGCCTGCATACGTATCTGTTTCCTTTCCTTGAAGCCTTGTCTATGGTCTTGCACACCGAACACTTCTGGCTAGTATAGCGTGCATCCACGAATTCCACCCTTATGCCGTTCATCTGGCACTTGTAACTGAGCTTGAACTCAAGGTCGGAGTACGACCAGTTGGACAGCCATTTCCTCATGGTCCTGTTGCTCTTCCCCTTGAGCCTCAGCATGTTCATGGTTGAGAGGTCTTCAAGGACGTATGCGGACACATTATCATCAGTGTTGGCAAGCTTCTTGGAAATGCAGTGGTTCTGGTCCTGAACAAACCTCTTCTCGCGGCCTGAGATGGCTTTAAGCCTCCTCTTCGCACTGCGAGTGCCTTTCTTCTGCAGCTCGGAACGCACATGGTTGTATTTCCTCTTAACCCGCCTTACATCCTTCGCTCCATAGTGGATCCCGTCAGAGGTTGTAACAATGTTGTAGATACCCCTGTCCAGTCCCACTATCTTCCCATCTTTATTCTCTTCAATTACAGGATCAGGGCATTCGTAGATGAGATTGACGAACACCCTTCCTTTTCTATCCATCCCTATGTTTGCTCCCTTGAGCTTCCATCCCTCTGATGATGGATACCTTTCGGTAAAGAACTCAGGAATTGTTACGATTGTCCTTATCCTCTTGTCACAGGTGCTGAATGTAAGCTGGGAGCCTCGAAGCGTCACAGTACGCACATCATAGCGCATCGTGCACTTCTCCTTCATAGAGGGCCTTTTCATTCTTTCAGCTTTCTTCGGCTTCTTCTGCTTAAGCTTCGTCCTCTTCACATTCCAGGTCTTTACAGCTTCCACAGCGACATCTCTGGCACACTGTATAAGTCCTGTAGGAAGAGCAGGGCATTCCTCCTTTATCCTCTCATACAGCATTTCATGAAGGAACCTCTTGGATGTGCTGTTGTTATTGATTAGGCACTCTGCAGACATGTTAAAGGTCCGGACATACTGCTTCCTTGTCTCCACTATGGAGGAGACTTCCTTATCTGTGAGTTTTGGGAAAACAGTGATTGACCTTCTCATGTAAGTACTATACCCGGATAAGCGGATTCCTTTCAAATAAAACGAAAACTCATGCCCAATATCGTCTGAAGGCAAAGTAAAAGCATCCTGTGCTCATGGAGACGAAGACGATACTTGCCCAGACCTGTGCCAATTATGGCTGGACACTCAAGGCAATAGAGGTCATGCCGGAGCATGTCAACCTCTCATTGAAGCCTCTCCCGATGATGTGTGCACTTTTCGATAGCGCGCACACTGCAGCTGTGCACATCTTCGCAGCCTCCCTAAATTGAAGGAGCGTAGGTTCTGGGAATCCGTACTATTGCCCTAGGGATGCTATTACGGAAGTGTGGGTGCAGTCACAGAGGAAAGCGTGAAGAAGAATATCGGGAACCAGAAGTCGACATCGGAGGTACAGAATGATGAGGAAGCGAAGAGTTGCAGGGATGATTGCAATTGCAGCCATCGTGCTGTTCATCGTTGCCGACATGTTATTCTC
>CASFLH010000109.1 GCA_949295505.1 uncultured Spirochaetales bacterium
GCCATATTGTCGCTCATCGACTATGAAGTTTTCATGAAGTATGTTGACTATCATTTCCTTCACAAGTATCGTTTGTTCGGAAACGAACTATGGCAGATGACATGCTTCTTTTCACTGCCGGATCCCTTGGACGGCTTGTCCGCCGGATAGTGAACCGCAACCTGAGATCAATAGGTATCACGTCAGCTCAGATCAGTGCTCTGATCTTCATCGAGAACAATAACGGCGCAAGCCAGAAAGAGATAGAGGAGGAGCTTAATCTGACGCGTGCGACGGTTTCCGCGATGACTGATTCGCTGGAGGCTATGGAGCTGGCAGTCCGTGAGAAGGATTTCTCCGACGCGCGCGTAAGAAGGATTGTCATTACGGAAAAAGGCCGTACGCTGCTTGCCAGGGCCAAGAAGCTGATGGATGAGACGGAGGACGCGCTCCGGAGTGCGATATCCGAGGAAGAGAAAGCGACGTACATTGCCATTTGCCACAGATTTAAGAACATACTGGAGGAAAGCCTATGCTGAAGACGCTGCTTTCGCGCGTAAGGGAGTATTGGAAGTTTGCTGCCATTACTCCTCTTCTGATGGTCGGAGAGGTCGCTATGGAAGTCCTTATCCCGACGCTGATGGCTGTTATTGTCGATACTGGTGTCAGTTCCGGGAGCATGGACTTCGTGCTCCGTACAGGAATTGCAATCATCGTGGCAGCATTTCTCTCGCTGTCATTCGGTGTTGCCGGGGCCTGGACAGCCTCAAAGGCTTCTGCTGGATTCGCATCGAATATAAGAAAAGATCTCTATTCCAGGATCATGGATTTCTCTTTTGCCGATGTCGATAAATTCTCGGTGTCTTCCCTTATCACAAGGATGACTACCGATGTGCAGAACGTGCAGATGTCATTCCAGATGATGATCAGGATCTGCTTCAGATCTCCGATCATGTTCATCTTTGCCGTCATAATGGTCTACCACAACGGCGGTGCTCTGTCGCTTGTCTTTGCGGTTGCGATCCCAATCGTTGCCGTCTGCATCTTCCTTATCTTCCGCAGGACATATTCTTCATTCACGAATGCCTTCCGCGGCTATGATTCCTTCAACAGGGTCGTTCAGGAAAATCTCAATGGAATCCGCACAGTCAAGGCATATGTAAGAGAAGAGGAGCAGCTCGGCAAATTCGAGGAGGCTTCGGAGACTATCAGATCAAACTTCAGGAAAGGTCAGACCATCATGGCACTGATGGGTCCTCTGATGATGACCGTGACGTATTGCTGCATGATTGCAATCTCGTATATCGGTGCCAGGCTTATCAATGTCGGACACATGGGTACAGGTGAGCTCATGAGTATCTATACCTACACGGGCCAGATTCTCTCTTCACTTGTGATGACCGGCATGGTAATTGTCATGCTTTCCATCTCTCACGCTTCGATGGTACGTATAGCAGAGGTTCTTAACACAAAGCCAAGCATGGACAGCAATCCATCAGGTGAGACTGTGGTCAGGGATGGCTCTGTTGAATTCGATCACGTTTCATTCGGATACGGTGGAAAATCCAGGGTTCTCAATGATATAAACCTGAAGATTGAGAGTGGGCAGATGATCGGAGTCATCGGAAATACAGGATCGGGAAAGACAACACTTGTCTCACTTATCGCAAGACTTTATGACGCTTCTTCCGGGACTGTGAGGGTAGGGGGCCGTGATGTGCGCGAATATAATCTTGAGGCGCTCAGGAATGAGGTTTCCGTGGTCCTCCAGAAGAACACTCTCTTCTCTGGCACGGTCGCCGAGAACATGAGATGGGGTAATCCCGATGCCACAGATGCCCAGATCAAGGCCGCATGTGATGTCGCTTCCGCTTCTCCGTTCGTGGAAGCAATGAAGGATGGATACGAAAGCCATGTAGAGCAGGGCGGAACGAACTTCTCTGGCGGTCAGCGCCAGAGGCTCTGCATAGCCAGGGCTCTTCTGAAGAAACCGAAGATCCTCATAATGGATGATTCGACATCCGCTGTCGATACAGCGACGGATGCGCAGATAAGGAAGGCCCTGAGGGAGGATGTCAAGGATCTGACGAAGATCATCATCAGTCAGCGTCTGTCATCTGTCATGGATGCTGATCAGATAATCGTGATGAAGAACGGCAGCATTGACGATATCGGTACTCATGCCCAGCTTCTGGAGCGCAATGAGGATTACCGTGATCTGTATGAGACTCAGACGAGAGGAGGCAACCTGGATGATTAAAGGCCGTGTAGCAGGAGGGGCAAGGGCAAAGGATCCGAAGAAGGCGATGAAACGCCTCATCAGGATTGTCTTCGGCGAGAGAAAGGCCAAGTTCGTATTCATCGTCGTAAGCATTCTCATCTCAGCATTCTCCATAGTCTATTCCTCGAATTTCCTCGGACAGTTCATCGATGAGTCAGTCACACCGCTCATCGGTGTGAAGAATCCGGACTGGCAGCCTGTCATCATGTCACTGGTGCAGTTCGCGCTTATTGTCAGCGTATCGGTGGTATTCAATTACCTGCTGTCACGCACAATGGTCGGGATTTCACAGGATACGCTTTATGATATCCGTATAAAGATGTTTAAGAAGCTGGATTCCCTGCCACTGTCATATTTCGATCAGAATCAGCATGGAACAATCATGTCACGGTTCTCGAACGACACTGACACGCTCAACCAGTTCATCTCCAATTCGCTGGTGCAGCTGATGCAGGCTTTTCTCACGCTTGTCATGGTCTTTGTCTCCATGCTGATGAATTCCTGGTTCCTGACGCTTGTGGTAATTGCGTTCGGGTCCCTCACGATAAAGAGTTCTTCTTCAATAGCAAAGCGTTCTGGCAGGCAGTTTGCCGCGCAGCAGGCCGACCTGGCAGAAGTGAATGGATTCATTGAGGAGATGATGAACGGACAGCGCGTCATCAAAGTGTTCTGCCATGAAGGACAGAGCAAGGATGATTTCGGCAAACTGAACAGCAAGCTGCGTGTCTCGATGACGAAGGGCAACGCACTAGCGAACGTGATGGGACCTGTGACGATGAATATCGGGAATATCCAGTATGTTGCCATCGTAATCATCGGAGCTATTGTCGTTATTGCGTCCGGTGGCGCAGCCTCAGGATATACAATCGGGCTTCTGGCTGCATTCCTTCAGCTTTCACGGTCCTTCTCGAATAATATCAACCAGATTTCCCAGCAGATGAACATGGTGCTTCTCGCACTTGCCGGAGCAGAACGCATCTTCGAGCTTCTCGATGAGGAAAGCGAGGTTGATAACGGATATGTAAAGCTTGTCAATTGCACAACCGATGAGAATGGCAATGTCGTTGAGTCCGAGAAACGTACTGGACAGTGGGCATGGAAGCATCCGCACCATGATGGCAGTCCTGTGACTTACACGCCGCTCAGGGGAGACATCGTGATGCATGATGTTGATTTCGGTTATGTGCCGGACAAGATGGTCCTGCATGATATTTCCCTTTATGCCAAGCCAGGACAGAAAATCGCATTTGTAGGATCCACTGGTGCCGGCAAGACGACTATCACAAATCTTCTTAACCGTTTCTACGATATCCAGGACGGCAAGATCAGGTTCGATGGCATCAACATCAACAAGATCATGAAATCAGATCTCAGGCATTCGCTTGGAATGATACTTCAGGATACGAATCTCTTCACCGGTACGATAAAGGAGAATATACGATTCGGAAAACTGGATGCGACGGATGAGGAGGTCATTGCAGCAGCGAAGCTTGCCAATGCCCATGATTTCATCATGATGATGCCTGATGGTTATGATACGATGCTCACGAATAATGGAGAAAGCCTTTCCCAAGGACAGCGTCAGCTGCTTTCCATTGCCCGTGCTGCCATCGCGGATCCTCCTGTTCTTGTCATGGATGAGGCCACATCCTCAATCGATACTCATACGGAAGCGCTTGTCCAGAGCGGTATGGACAAGCTTATGGAAGGAAGGACGGTCTTCGTCATTGCTCACAGGCTTTCGACAGTACGGAACTCCAATGCGATTATGGTTCTCGATCATGGACGCATCATAGAGCGAGGGGATCATGAGTCCCTGATAGCTCAGAAGGGAGTCTATTACAAGCTCTACACAGGCGCTGTGGAGCTGGAGTAAGTTTCTTGCCCAAGCAGCTCTCAGCCGGGAGCTGCTTTGTTCTCCTCATAATATTCATAAATGCTTTTCCCCTTCTTCATAGTGTTGTTGTTACATTATCCTATGAGGAGGCCTTAAGATGAGAAGAAGGATTACATGTGTTGCAGCTGTTCTTCTGGTTGCCTCAGCAGTGCTTTGGGCTGCTGACGTGACAGAGCTCAGGACAAAGTTCACGGAGGAAATCGCAGCAGGTGATGTCTCTGCAGCCATTGAGAGCTACACTGACATGACAAATCAGGCACAGAAAGATTACAGAAAGGCAGAGAGAAGCTATGAGAAGGCTCTTGAAGCCGGAAATAGGCAGAAGGCAATGGAAGCCCGTGCTGATATGAGGAATGCTTCATACAGCGCTATCACATCGGAAGAGACCGATGACCTGCTTTCACTGATTGTGTCCGAGGAGGAGCCAGCGCGCTCTGAGCACGCCCAGTGGCTGAGGGAGAATAGCCGGTATTATCATCCATCAATCACATACGAATGGAGAGCTTCCGGCGATAGCTACAGTTTCAGCTACTCGTCAACGAAATCCGTTACGCCAGGTGAGAGCATCGTGCTTCCTGACAAGGATTCGATTCGCGTCAACAATGCCGCGGCCGGTGTTCTTGTCGGGTGGGGAGTTACTCCTGATGAAGTGACGTATCAGCCAGGGGAGACAATCACAGCACCGTTCACTGATCAGACGCTTTATGCAATCTGGGAGTCACAGGTTGTCTTCCGCGATAGCGTTACAGGCATGGAGAATACGGTAGAAGATGTCATTGATGGTGATATCATCGATGTTCCTGCGCTTTCGTATGATGATGACTCTTTTGTCTTTGCAGGCTGGGTGGATCGTTCATCTGGCGAGTACATCGCACCTGATGAGACGGAGATTGAGCTTGAAGGCAATGGCGCGGTGTTTGAGGCACTGTGGAAGAACGCAGAACTTTCAGATCTTGAATCCAGACACTATGATATCGCTTCAATCCCTGTAAACACGCAGGCCGATCTGACATTCATCATTGCCAATAATGGCACAGAGGATCTGAAGAATATTCAGATTGAGTGCACTGGTGATGAAGGACTCAGAATCCTGAGAGGAAATGGAACGATCCGCACAGTCGGAGCGGGGGATTCCGTGACAGTACAGGGACTGAAGGTTGTGGGAACCAGTGCAGGGGAGCATATGCTTACCATCACGGCAACCGATCGCGATGGCGATTCATGGTCAGCGGATTTCACAGTAACCATTGTTTAACATTGCATCTCCCGGATAGCGACCCACCTGTCCGGGAGATTCTCTCTCAGAAATGAAGCGAATCCAGCGCTTCCACGGAATTCTCGATGGCTTCGGGAATCGCGGCTCTGCCTTCGAATGCTTTCATATCCTTGAAGCCTGTTCCTGTGATGAGGACAACAGCCTCGGCATCCTCGCCGAGTTCTGAAACAAGATGATCCCTGTCCTTCTCAAGTGCTGCGTATGCGCATGCCGCTGCCGGCTCTGCAAGCACACCTGCCATGCGTGTCAGCACCAGCTGGCTGTCCAGGATATCCTGATCGCTTACAGTCACGGCCCATCCTCCCGAATCCTTTACGCATCCTGCTGCCATTCTGCCATTTGCAGGCAGATCCACAGAGATTGAATCAGCTCTTGTCGTCGCGCTTATTGCACGGTAATCATTATTGTCTATTGCCCTTGAGATGGCATCGGATGCCGTTGACTGGCATGCCACGAGGCGCGGTACGCGGTCGATGAGACCTGCTTTCCTCAGATCGTAGAATCCTTTTGCGACACCTCCGATGATGCAGCCATCACCAACAGGCACATAGATGACATCCGGCGCCTTCCTGCCAAGCTGCTCAAAGAGTTCGATTGAAATGGATTTCTTCCCCTCTATTGACATTGGATTATACGCCGTGTTCCGGTTGATGCCTCCATGGCGTTTCGTGTATTCGATCGAGAGGGCAAAAGCATCATCATAGCTTCCTTTCACAGGAACCACATGCGCGCCATAGAGCACGCTCTGCATCAGTTTGTTGACAGGTGCCGTCGCCGGCACGAACAGGATGATATCAAGACCCATGGCAGCACCGACTGCAGAGGCGGCTGCTCCTGCATTCCCTGTTGAGGCCAGCACTATTTTCTTCTCTCCCAGCGCTTTTGCCTGAAGCGCGACCTCATAGCTTGCTCTGTCTTTGAAAGATCCTGAGATGAGCTGGCTGTCGAGTTTCAGGGACATCCTGCCCAGATGGAGTTTTTCCTGAAGCCGCCGTGGCCTCATGAGCGGTGTTATTCCAATAGGATATGCTTCTTTATCCACGGACGGGTAGGGGTAGAAATCATCGGGAGTCACATGCTCTTTTGCTGCCGCAGCCTTAAGTACATCATCCTCCAGCTCAACGATGAGGTTGCCTTTCGGAAAATGCGATCCATCATTCTCTCTGCTGCAGTCAGGGCATTGATACATCAGCTTCTCTGTGTGGAACTTCCTGCCGCAGTCAGAGCATCTATAGTAGAATCTCATAATCTCTCCTCTCAATGGAATGCCGGCACGGGGCCGGCATCCTCTCAGCTATCGATTTTCTGGTTGAATTCGGTAATCAGCTCATCGATGCGTTTTGTAAGCTTCGGAATCGCTGTCCAGTAATTCCTGTCGTACCACTGCCTGTTGAGCTCTTCATAGGTTTTTCCCTGCTGCTCGACCCATGTGTAGTATTTGAGGTTGTGGATCCTCAGCCTGTCGTAGTATCCAAGCTCGAGAGCGTTGTCGATACCCTGATGCATGAGTGCGGCTGCGTGTACTCTGGCAGCTTCCTGCTCCGTGAATGCACCCTGTTCTGCCGTAAGCTCTGCAAGCCGTGATGTGTACATCACAGAACTGTCAGTGAGGATGGTGAACACGACATCGTTCTCATCCATCTCATAGTATTTTGCCATCTTGATCGCAGAGAGCATGTTGCCGATACCGGAGATGCCGAAGAGCGCCAGGTTCTGGATGTCTTCTCCGCTCACGCCGATGGATGCAAGATACTTCTTTCCCTCTTCCTCGTTGAAGAGCCTGTAGATATCCATACAGTCCTGATCATCGATGGAAAGGACCATGTCGGTATTCTTCACGTTATGGATCCAAGGTACGTGCTTGTCCCCGATTCCCTCGATTCTATGCGCGCCGAATCCATTGCGGAGCAGCGTCGGGCACTGAAGTGCTTCCCCCGCACCGATCTTGATGTTCGGGTAGACTCTCTTGAGGTGGTCTCCTGCCGCCAGAGTTCCGCCTGAACCTGTTGAGGAAGCATATGCCCTTACATTCTCCCTCTTGATTCCAAGCTCCTTCAGCACTTCGATAATGGCAGATCCTGTGACCTCATAATGCCAGAGATAATTCTCGAATTGCTCGAACTGATTGAATATTACGATATGCTTGCCGCGTTCTGCGTCAAGTTCATGGCACTTGTCGAATATCTCCTTGACGTTGGACTCGCAGCCAGGTGTCGCGATGATTTCTCCCGCAACTGTCTTAAGCCAGTTGAATCTCTCCTGGGACATGTCCTCAGGAAGGATGGCGATGCTGCTGCATCCGAGAAGAGCGCTGTTGTATGCGCCTCCGCGGCAATAGTTTCCTGTTGATGGCCAGACAGCCTGCTGTTCTGTCGCATCGAAGTTGCCGGTGACAAGAGCCGGTGCTAGACATGCATATGTTGCGCCGACCTTATGTACTCCGCACGGGAACCACTTGCCCGCCAGCGCGAATATCCTGGCTTTCGTCCCTGTGATGGCTCGTGGAATCTCGATATAGTTCACACCGCCGAATCCACCACCGTATTCTGTCGGTTCATTGTGCCAGTTGATTCTATAGAGGTTCAGAGGATTCACGTCCCAGAGTCCTGTATTCTTCAGTTTCTCCTTGACGTCTGCCGGAATAAGGGAAGGATCCTTCATCTCTGCAAAGGTCGGGAGCTTAATGCCTTTCTCTCTGCACCTTGCCGCGTTCTTCTCGATGATTGACTGCTTCTTTCTAAGTTTGATCAGCATACTGCCTCCTGAATCTGAGTATAAAGGTATTTGGCAGAATGTAAAGAAATAACTGCGTTTTATCTCAAATCCAAGCGTTTAATTTTCTTAAATAGTGAATCTTCCATTGCCTGTACGCTTGAGTGACGGACTTTTTGCGGCTTTCCTGAACAGAGCCTCCACCTGTGCTCCCATCCTGTCATATCCAAGCTCGGCCTTGAAAAGCCGTGAAAGCTCAGACTTCGTTATTATCCTTCCTTCTCTCTCCAGTATGTACTCAAGACA
>CASFLH010000110.1 GCA_949295505.1 uncultured Spirochaetales bacterium
CGCTTTATGCCGGCAAAGAGTATTCATACAAGGTGCAGGGATTCAGAGGCGAGACGGAAGGAGATCTCAGCGAAGCAACAGAACCTCTTTCCATCGCTGACAGTGTGATATCCATCACGACCACGATGCCGGATAAGAATTTCTCCATATTGCTTAAGGAAGCTGAGACCATGGCAATCCTTCCCGACACAGACGGCATTACGGTCTCCGTTGATCCGATTGAAGGAGTATTGGCATACACATGGTACATCAATGGAGTAGAAGCCAAGAGCGGCAGTGCTGACAATGGCGGCACATTCATCGGAATCACAACGGAATCTGCTGGTATCAGGACAGATCTCGAGAATGGTCTCAATACCCTTACTCTTGCTGTAACCACCGCAAAGGGTACATTCGGCGCAGAGGTGAAATTCGCAGTCGTGACTGTTCTTGATGAAGGGGTGACGGTCAATGTTCCTGATGATCAGACACGTCTTTCCACAAAGCTTGAGAATGGAGAGAACCGTACTCTCATGCTTTCCGCCGCAGTCTTCCCGGAGACTGCCACGATGCAGAGCATCACATTCCGTTCAGATAATGAGGAGATTGCTACTGTTGACGCAAGCGGAAAAGTGACATTCACAGGCGGGACAGGAGAAGTGAAGATCACAGCATCTCCATCATACGGAGAATCCACGGATATCACATTCGATGTATTTGATGCGACAGTCACGAGTGCAGAGGATCTTGTCAATGCCATCAACAAAGAATTGAACAAGCATGTTTCAGCCGCAAACACGAAGTTTGAGGGTGACTGGTGGCCAGGAGAGTTTGCAAGCACGTATGAATCTGAAAATGTTTCCATAAAGAGCAGTACGGGAGCAAGCCAGTCGGCAGGAAATATTGAATTCTCATCATATTCGGCGGATACCTCGATAGGTAAGGTTTCAATTAATGGCAAGATAATGATTTTTACTATTCCTCAGGGAGTGTTGGACGGTGGATATCTTGGTACTGATCCACTAGAAACTATCGGCTATGGAAATAATAACAACACGCTGACCATCACGCTTCCTGGCAATCAGGGAATTGCAACAATCAAGTACAACAGCGTCAATGTCATTGACAGGGGTGGAAGCTATACTGTCTCCTTCTCCGATACTATTGGCTTCAAAGAAGGATCATTCCATGGTGGAAGCAGCACTGTAAATGATTCGTCATCTATTACCGCGATTCTGTGATAGGCAGGGACGTCTGATGAGAATTATCCTTGCGGCCATTCTGGTTCTTTTTGTCAGCTGTTCTCCGATGGAGTATAAGGATCTGGGAACTTCTGCGTCTCCTTCATTATCGTTCGACAGGGATGATTATCAGCTGGAGGCAAGTGACAGCGGAGAGGAGATAGAAATCAGATTCGAGGCGATACCGGATGCACGCTCATATGGATATGGTACGGGCAGCGGCACGATATACAGGTTCACAGAAGATGAGATTTCCTTTTCTTCAGGTTACTACAGCGCACGTATCTCGAAATCATCACCTGTATTCACACCTGCATCTTCAGCGGTTAGAATAGGAGATGCGGGACGCCTTTCCTTGATAATCTTCGCTTCTCCTCTTGCCGATCCCGAGAATGACTGGATTATCGTGAAGGCTGCTGATGTTGAGCTCTCGCTCTCTTCTGCGCCTGCTCTCTCTTACAGCAGCAGGACAGAGAACAGCATTATCCTGGAGGACAAGAGCGGATCTCAGCCTGGGATTACTTATTCTGTCTCATCGGGGGAGACCGCGTTTGCAGAATTCACTTCATCCGAGCTTCCGTACATGCTTGAGGGAATCGGCACGGAAGCACTCACTCTGACCATTCAGCACAAGTACACTGGTACTGAAGATTTCTCTGATCTTACGCAGACCATGGATATCCCGGAATATGACATCAGACAGTCAGATATTGTCATATCAGCATCAGATGGGACGATCTCTGTATCCAATCTTCCTGTTGGCGAATATAAGGCGATTGGGCTTTATCAGGTAAGCGCTGATGGTTCCATGAATGAACTTGGTACTATTCAGTACGATGGCACAGGCGGAGAGCGAACTTTCCCCTCAGATGTTTTCGGTGAAGGCTTTTACGCGGCATCAATCAGGGCAGCCGTTTACAATGAATCAAAGGATGAGGAAACAGCTTTGCTGAGTGAGATTATCTCATTTGAGCGTGATGTCGAGCTTCTCGATGAGAAGATCGGGCGGCAGAGCTACAGTGTCTTTGTCCCTGTTTCTCCTCTTCTTGGAATTTCAGCAGATAATATAAAGGTGAGCGGAGCATCTGCAGCCGTGTCTGTGACCGAGGGGGGTATTCTCATCCAATGTGCTGCAAGATCCCTTGTCAGCCGTACGGATTACGCTCTTTCTGTTATCTTCGACATCCCGTCTTATGGCAAGGTTTCCAAGGAGATTTCATTCCGCACAGAGAGCTTTGAGGGAGAGTATATCTGGCGGGCTTCCGCAAGTGGTGGAGCAGAGCAGTTTGCAGTGCTTGTCGAGAATGCACCTGATGGTGCTAAAGGCAATTATTACATCTACACATCGCCATCTGATGTGAAGTTCAAGTCGGAAGAGTATCAGAAGCTGAGAATTAATCCTCTTTATGAGAATGACAGTGATCTGCCATCAGGAGGGGTCTCTTATAATGAAGCTCCTGAAGCATACCGCTGGAACAATACCAAATGGAACAATACAAGCAACAAGCCTGACAGGCTGACATCCATCCATACCACGTACAAGACAAAGGATTATGCTTCGGCTGATGTCGGTTCCAAGGCATTAGGATTTTCTGTCGTTACAACTTCCTCTACGGAATTCATTGAGAAAGAAGATGGCACCTGCCTGATGGTGTTTTACAACAAGATGACAGATGGATCCTCAATTGCCGTGAACATGGGAAACAAGGCGCTTTTAAAGAATCCTGCGCCTGATCAGTCAGATTTCGAGCTGGATGAATACCATTATGCGCTTGTGCTGCAGGAGAAATGAGATGCAGAGACTGAAGCTTTTACTGCTTTCGTCCTTCCTCTTGATCCTGCCGCTTAGTGCTGCATCTTTTGTGCCTGTAAAGAGCATGGCAGCCGATGATATATTCCGCTCTCCCGCGCTTCTGGCCCATGAGGAGAATGATTCAGGATTCGGTTTTTCTGTAGGTGGGTATGCTGATATCGACATGCTCAACTTCATCGCTGATCCTGCGCTCACGCTTGGCAGTGCCGCGGACTATCTTCGTGATGAACTCCTTGGAAAAGATGATCAGTATCTTCTGGATAACTATGAGAGCATAAGCAGTATCTTCCGTTTTGATCCCCGCTTTCCTGAGAAACATGCTGATGTCTCGGAGAACGCGTATTACATCAGGGACTATCTTGAGAGGCGGTTTGAGGAGATAGGGGATGGCAACAGAGCGCGGTCTGTCTTTAATGCCCTTTCTTCCGATCTTGGCATTTTCCCGGATGATACTTCAGGGATAATCAATGGCGACATGGATCTGACTCTTGATCTGCACGCGGGAGGGATAAAGGACGGTTTCGGATGGAACGGACGGATGCGGATCATCTATGATGGTGCGTCATCTCTTCTCGACTCGTTCTCATATGGTGACTATGCTTATGGCAGCACGCTCTATTTCACACTTGGCGGAAGTGTTGGATATGGTGCATATATTACCGAAAATCTGGCTTTTGGTCTTTCTGTGACGCCGGAATTCGTTTTCAGGACAACCTCAGCCAGCACATCGCTGCTTTCTTCCAGGATCAATGGCAATCTTATTGAATTCCTTGCCTCTAACAGGTTTGATTTCGGAGTCGGTCTCGATATGGTTTTCGGTTTCATGCTCGATGCTGGAGATAATGCGAAGATTCTTCTGGATTTCCGTTCCTTGCCATCGATTGAGATGTTCTGGTATTTCTCCGCAGATGATGTCATGTCAGGTTTCAAATTCCACGAAGATAGCACCATTTATTACGCAGTGCCGGATGCGGCCCTTGGACTGATCTGGGAAAGAGGCGATGTGAGGATAGAGGCTGAGCTCAGCGGTATAGCAAGCCAGATTGTCCTGATGTCGGTTCTTCCTTTCTATTCTTTCGATATCCTGTCAGTTCCGCATTTCTCATTCAGATGGGCACTGTCCGAATCGTTTGCAATTGAGACTGGCTATGATTTCCGCAAGGTATATCTGGGCTGCAGCTTCTCTTCAATTCAGGCTGAGTTGTCAACACGTTTGGATAAACCAGGCTTTGGCATAAGCTTCGGTTGTGAATTCTGAAAACCTCTTGCATTATCTTCGAGTATTTTGTAGATTATCGTGGTATGCCAAAGTAGCTCAGTGGTAGAGCAGCTCACTCGTAATGAGCAGGTCGCGGGTTCGACTCCCATCTTTGGCTTTAAGTAACATCTGGAATTAAATAAAATCGGAATTGAAAACCTTGTTTCAAGCATTGAAATGAGGTTTTTCCTTTTGTTTTTTGATTTAATTTTTCGTTTCCAGCCGCATCGTACGATCTTTTAATCTGTTTTCCAGTCTAGGAGAAACGAAAGCTGAAGTGACAGGCGAAGTACAACGTTGACAGGGCAACTGCAACAAGACAGAGTAATTGCATCAGCGAACAGAGAGAAAGCCACCTATAAACGCGAGGAAAAGGCGAAATGATGCTATAATCGGGGAAGCAGGGACCAAC
>CASFLH010000111.1 GCA_949295505.1 uncultured Spirochaetales bacterium
AAGATGATGGAGGAGAAGTTTGGTGTCGTAGCAGCTGCTGCAGCTGTTGCAGGTCCTGCTGCTGGCGGTGCTGAGGCTGCCGCTGCTGAGGAAGAGCAGACAGAGTTCACTGTCATCCTCAAGAGCGTTGACGCTGCAAAGAAGATCGCTTGTATCAAGGAAGTCAGAGCAGTAACAGGTCTCGGACTCAAGGAGGCAAAGGATCTCTGCGAGAACGGCGGCAATATCAAGGAAGGCGTCAGCAAGGAAGAGGCTGCATCCATGAAGGAGAAGCTCGAAGCTGCTGGATGTGTTATCGAAGTCAAATAACACAGCCTTTCAATTATGTTTTACCCAGGCCTTACGGGGCCTGGGATATGCCATCGGTGACCCCGATGGCTTAGGTGTCTGCTGACGCAAGCAGAAAATGCGATCCAGTGTGCTATGGAGGTACAATGATTCCCATCAAAGGCAAAGGCATTAAGAGAGTCGATATCGGTTCCGAGCTTCCGGAGGTATGTGAACTTCCGAATCTGATCGGGATCCAGACCGAGTCGTTCAGCAAGTTCCTTCAGCTTGACAGGGTTCTCAATGGAGAGGAGCCTGATCCATCATGTGGTCTTGAATCCGTATTCCGCTCAACATTCCCTATCGTTTCCCCGAATGAGGACATGAGGGTTGAGTACAACGGCTATAAAGTCGATATGGATGGTATCAAGTATTCTGAATCAGAATGCAAGAAGAAGGGCAGAACATACGGTGTGCCAATCAAGGCGAATGTTGCTCTCGAGACAAAGAATGGAGAGATCAAGGAGAAGGAGATATTCTTCGGCGATTTCCCTTTGATGACGGATCGTGGTACTTTCATCATCAATGGAGCAGAGCGTGTAATCGTTTCACAGATTGTCCGTGCTCCTGGTGTTGTGTTTAAGGAAGGAAAGAAGAATGACTCATCCTCCCTTTACTATGGCACGCTTTATCCATACTCAGGAACGAAGCTTGAGTTTGTGCTCACGAGAAAGAATGAGAAGACCGATACCAAGAAGGGCGAGCTTACAAGCGCTGCTGAAAGGAAGAAGGTCAATAATATCATTCAGGTGAGCTTCGGGAAGAAGCCGTTCCTTGTCACATTCTTCCTCCGTGTGCTCGGTATCGATACAAGGGAGAAGATTGTAGCTGCATTCTATACATCGAAGGAGATTGTCATTGCTGACAGCCTCTCAGATGATGCGAAGTTCTATTCATTCAAGGATATCCGCGTCGATGGTGATCTCAGGTTCCCCGCAGGCTCTGAGCTTGGAGCTATTGAGCTTGAGGAGCTCAGGGCTGCTGGCATGGAGACTGTCGAGGTCGTTGACACCAATGCCTCTGATATCGATGCTCCGGCTCTTGCCGTCCTGAAGACACTTCGCCGTGAACGCATCCTCTGCCCGAGCTACAGGCAGGAGGAGTCTGAGGAGTTCCAGAATGAGTATATCGGACAGATCGTTGAGGCCTGCCGCAACTCTCTTCCTCAGAATCTCAAGACATTCCCCGATCCCAAGCGCGTGATCAGCTATTTCCAGGAGTTCTTCCTCCATGGACGCGGATTCGAGCTTTCGAATATCGGACGTCATAAGCTTAATAAGAAATTCTATGGCCGTGAGGAGGAGAAATACCTCGATTCAACAGCCCTTACGACGGATGATGTCGTCAATACAGTCAACTTCCTGATCCAGTTCTGCAACGGAACCATCAAGGAGGATGATATCGATGCTCTTGGCAATAGAAGGGTAAGGACAGTCGGTGAGCTCCTTGAGATCACGCTCTCCGAGGCGTTCAACCGCATGGCCAAGACGGCACGTGAGAAGATGAATATCACCGATGACTCTGTCAAGCCGCAGGAGATCATCTCCATTAAGCCGATTGTAGGAGCCATCAAGGAGTTCTTCGGATCATCACAGCTTTCGCAGTTCATGGATCAGATCAACCCGCTTGCTGAACTCACTCATAAGAGACGTGTCTCAGCTCTTGGTCCTAAGGGAGGTCTTTCAAGATCCTCTGCGCGTGCTATCTACGAAGTCCGTGACGTTCACTATACCCATTACGGCAGGATCTGTCCGATTGAGACTCCGGAAGGCTCCAACATCGGTCTTATCCTCTCGCTTGCCAACTATGCTCGCATCAATGAGTATGGCTTCATCGAGACACCTTATAGGAAAGTCGAGAATGGCAAGGTTACGAACGATGTGCAGTATCTCGACGCGAATGATGAAGAGAGATGCTATATAGCACAGGGCAACGCCAAGATTGACAGCGATGGCAACTTCCTTGAGAAAGAGATTGCTGTAAGGCACTATGGTGATTACGGTGTAGCAAGTCCAGAGGAAATCAGCTGGATGGATGTATCTCCTCGCCAGGTAGTATCTGTTGCGACATCACTCATCCCGTTCCTTGAGCATGATGACGCGAACCGTGCTCTCATGGGTTCGAACATGCAGCGTCAGGCTGTTCCTCTCGTGTTCCCTGAAGCTCCCCGTGTCGGAACGGGTATGGAGCAGAGGACTGCCTATGACTCAGGTGTTCTCATCAAGGCAAAGAGAGCAGGTACTGTTGAGTACGTATCCTCTACCGAGATCAGAGTTATTCCTGACAATCCTGAGATCAAGGGCGAGATAGATAAATATGAAGTCCACAAGTTCGAGAGGACGAATCAGGATTCCTGTCTTAACCAGAAGCCGATTGTCAATGTCGGTGACAAGGTAGAGGCTGGTGATGTCCTTGCTGATGGTCCCGCCACACAGAACGGTGAGCTTGCACTTGGACGCAACATCCTCGTCGGATTCGTTCCTTGGAATGGATATAACTATGAGGACGCTGTCCTTATCTCCGAGCGTGTCGTAAGAGAGGATATCTATACCTCCATCCACATCAAGGAGTTCTCCATTGATGTCCGCGAGACCAAGCTCGGACCGGAAAAGCTCACAAGGGATATCCCGAATACCAGTGAGAAGCTTCTTGAGCACCTTGATGCTGAGGGTATTGTCTGCATCGGAACATATGTTCACCCAGGCAGCATCCTCGTCGGAAAGGTCACTCCGAAGAGCGAGGCTGATACGACACCAGAGGTCAAGCTCCTCAATTCAATCTTCGGTGAGAAGGCAAAGGAAGTGAGGGATTCCTCTCTCAAGGTTCCACACGGGACAGAGGGAACCGTCATTGACATCCAGCGTCTCAAGAAGAGCGACAAGGATGAGCTTCAGCCAGGAGTTGATGAGACGATCAAGGTGCTCATCGCTACAAAGAGAAAGCTCAAGCAGGGTGACAAGATGGCTGGACGCCATGGAAACAAAGGTGTTGTTTCCCGTGTTCTCCCTGAAGAGGATATGCCGTACATGGCAGATGGCACACCGCTCGATGTCTGTCTCAACCCGCTCGGTGTTCCTTCCCGTATGAATATCGGTCAGCTTATGGAGACGCAGCTTGGCTGGGCCGCTGTGAAGAACGACAAGTGGTACAAGACCCCAGTCTTCCAGTCAGCAACCATGGAGCAGATCGAGCACGAGATGGAGGAGGCCGGGCTTCCGAAGAACAGCAAGACAACGCTGTATGACGGACGCACAGGTATCCCGTTTGTGAATGATGTATTCTGCGGCTATATCTATTATCTCAAGCTGCATCACCTTGTAGACGACAAGATGCATGCGCGTTCAACAGGTCCATACTCGCTTGTCACACAGCAGCCTCTCGGAGGAAAAGCTATGTTCGGCGGTCAGAGACTTGGAGAGATGGAAGTCTGGGCCTTTGAGGCATATGGCGCTGCCAATACGCTTCAGGAGCTTCTTACCATCAAGTCTGATGACATGAAGGGCCGTGTTCAGATTTACGAGTCAATCGTAAAGGGAGAGCCGGCAGAGACTGTCTCGATGCCAGAGGCATTCAACGTACTCGTCCAGGAGATCAGGGGCCTCGCTCTTGATATGTCCGTGTATGACGAGAACGGAAAGCAGGTCCCGCTCACAGAACGTGACGAGGAACTCATCGCCAAGAGAGAGAAAGGCACTTTCTAGGAGGAAAGACGGAATGAAGGAAATACAGGATTTCAGCTCAATCAGGATCAAGCTCGCTTCACCGGAGCAGATCCTTGCATGGTCCTATGGTGAAGTCAAAAAGCCTGAGACCATCAATTACCGTTCACTCCGCCCGGAGAGGGATGGTCTCTTCTGTGAGAGAATCTTCGGAACGACCAAGGCCTGGGAGTGCTGGTGCGGCAAGTTCAAGTCGAACAGGTACAAGGGTGTTGTCTGTGACCGCTGCGGCGTTGAGGTCACGGATACAAAAGTGCGCCGTGAGCGTATTGGCCACATCACGCTGGCTGCCCCTGTCGCGCATATCTGGTTCTATCGTTCGACACCATCCATCATGAGCTATCTGCTTGATATCAAGCGTTCGGAGCTGATGGAGATCCTTTCATATGAGAAGTATGTCGTAACGGATCCGGGACAGGATACAGATCTCAGAAAGTATCAGGTTCTTGACGAGGATGCTTATTATTCCGCTGTTGACAAGTATGGCGATACATTCAAGGCCGGCATGGGAGCAGAGGCAATCTATGATCTTCTGAAGGATCTTGATCTGCAGTCGCTTTCCGCAGAGCTCAGAGAGCAGCTTTCACAGAAGGAAGAGGCAAATAACAAGATTGACAGTAAGCTCCTTTCACGTATCCGCTACTGTGAGGAGTTCCTCTCATCCGGGAACAAGCCTGAATGGATGATCCTCAAGGTCATTCCTGTCATCCCGCCAGATCTGCGCCCTATGGTCCAGCTTGATGGCGGACGTTTTGCCACGACTGATCTCAATGAGCTCTATAGAAGAGTCATAAACAGAAATAACCGTCTTGACAGGCTTATCAAGATCCAGGCTCCGGACATCATCATCAGAAATGAGAAGAGGATGCTCCAGGAGGCTGTCGATTCCCTTTTCGATAACTCCAAGACGCCAAACCCGACAAAGGGCAGCAGCAAGAGGGACCTCAAGTCGCTTTCGGATGTCCTCAAGGGCAAGCAGGGAAGGTTCAGACAGAATCTTCTCGGAAAGCGTGTTGATTACTCCGGCCGTTCTGTAATCGTTGTCGGCCCAGAGCTCAGGATGCATCAGTGTGGTGTTCCTTCGAAGATGGCCCTCGAGCTTTTCAAGCCATTCATCATGCGCAAGCTTGAGCAGAAAGAGATCGCCCAGAATGTGAAGAGAGCTAAGATGCTTGTCGAACAGGAGGCTCCGGAGGTATGGGGTGTCCTTGATGAGGTCGTCAAGGAGCATCCTGTCATGCTCAACAGAGCTCCTACGCTTCACCGTCTCGGTATCCAGGCATTCGAGCCAGTGCTTGTTGAAGGAAAAGCCCTCAAGCTCCATCCTCTCGTCTGTCACGCGTTCAACGCAGACTTCGATGGCGACCAGATGGCTATTCATGTTCCTCTCACTCATGCCGCCCAGCTTGAGTGCTGGACGCTCATGCTCAGTACCACGAACCTCCTTGATCCTGCAAACGGCAAGCCTATTGCGTTCCCGTCACAGGATATGGTTCTTGGTATCTTCTATCTCACGAAGGAGAGGACGGATCTTGATCCTGAGAGAAAGATCAAGAGATTCGAGACTGTCGCTGAAATCGAAGCGGCTATTGATTCGTATGCTGTCTCCTATAACGAGAAGATCTATTACCGCTTCAAGAAAGGGCTTGAGATCGTTGATGAAAAAGGAAACAGCCAGATTTCCGATGGAAAGAGCTGGTATGCTACAACCCCGGGAAGGATTATCTTCAATGCAGCCATCCCTGAGGGTATCCCATACCAGAACTACTGCCTTGGCGATAAGCAGCTTAGGAAAGTCATTGGCGAGACAATCAGGAACAAGAAGCCTTCTGTCGCCGTTGATCTCCTTGATTCGGTGAAGGATCTCGGATTCAAGTATGCAACACTCTTCGGTGCTACAATCGGTCTTTCCGATATGGTTGTCCCTGCCGAGAAGGCAGAGCTTATCGAAGACGCGAACGAGAAGCAGTCCGTTGTCTTCAAGCAGTATCACGATGGACAGATTACACAGGAAGAGAGATACAACCGTGTAATCGAAGTCTGGACTGAGACCAACGAAGAGCTTACAGACAAGCTGATGAATGAGCTCAGGAAGAGCCAGCATGGATTCAACCCGCTTTATCTCATGGTTGAGTCAGGTGCTAGAGGTTCCAAGAACCAGATCAGGCAGCTTGGCGGTATGCGTGGCCTCATGGCAAAGCCGAATGGAAAGATCATCGAGCTTCCGATCAAGTCCAACTTCAAGGAAGGACTTTCGATCATGGAGTTCTTCATCTCGTCCAACGGTGCTAGAAAGGGTCTTACCGATACGGCTCTCAAGACGGCAAAGGCTGGTTACCTTACACGTAAGCTTGTCGATGTCGCTCAGGATGTCGTCGTTTCAGAGGAAGACTGCCATACAATCAATGGTATCTGGGTTAGTGCTGTCAAGGACGGTGACGCTGTCGTTGAGACACTCGCGTCCCGCATTGCCGGCTCATGCCCTGTCGAGGATGTTCTTCATCCATTCCTTAAGGATGAGAATGGACGTCCTGTCGTGCTTGCAAAGGCCAATGAGGAGATTTCCGATGAGATGGCTGCCGCTATCGAGGAAGCTGGCGTCGAGAAGGTGCTTCTCCGTACAGTTCTTACCTGCGAAGCGGAGCATGGCGTATGCCGCAAGTGCTATGGACGCAACCTTGCTACCAACCGTCCTGTCGAAATCGGTGAGGCTGTCGGTATCATCGCGGCACAGTCCATCGGACAGCCTGGTACACAGCTTACGATGCGTACTTTCCATGTCGGTGGTACAGCATCCACTTCAACGAAGGAGAACAAGCTTTCGTTCAGCTACCCGACAATTGTCCGTGGCCTGAAGGGACTTATCATCCATAACAAGGAAGGGCAGCGTCTCTTCCCGAGAAAGGGACATATCACGATTTCCAGGGTATATGAGGAAATCACAGGGCAGTATGATGAGCTGCTTGTCCAGAATGGAGATGCAGTCGGAAAGGGTTATCCGTTCTACAGGAAGGCAGGACATGATGTGGCTGCCGCAGAGAATGGAAGGCTTCTGCAGATCGAGGATGTGACAAATACATTCCGTACATTCGTCGTCGGACCTGAGGCAGAGTATCAGGTACCCGCAGGGTCTGAGCTGATGGTTTCGGAGGGACAGGTTGTAGGTGAGAGTGAAGCTATCATCACATTCGATCCGTTCTCTGAGCCGATCATCGCAGAAGAGACCGGTTTTGTTGAGGAGATGAATGACTTCGTTGAGGATAAGTCCTACAGGAAGATCTACAACGAAGCAGGTGACACGGAGATGATTGTCGTTCCTGGTTCCCACCTCGGTGCATTCCGACCGTCGGTGCTTGTCCGTACAGATAGCGGAGAACTCAATCAATACCAGATTCCTGGCGGCGCATACATGGTTGTCAAGGAAAAGGGAGAGAGAGTAGAGGCTGGTGACATCATCGCGAAGGTCTCGAAGGACAGCACGACGACAAAGGATATCGCAGGTGGTCTTCCACAGGTTGACTCGCTCTTCGAGGCAAGACATGGAAAGGTGTCCTCCTCGAACAAGGTCAACCCCATCATCCTTGCCAGAGTCACAGGTACTGTTGTGGGTGTGCAGGCAGGAGCTGCAAACGGATCAACGACAACTGTCACGATCCGCGATGCGTTCGGAACGCTGCATCCGCATAAAGTATATACAAAGGATGCTCTCCTTCTCGTCCGCGAAGGCGATGAGGTCAAGGCCGGCGAACCGCTCTGCGATGAGCCTGTCACATCACGCGAGGTCCTTGATGTCCTTGGTGAGAACGCGGTTCTCTCATTCCTTGTAAATGAGATCCAGAAGGTCTACAGGATGCAGGGTGTTGAGATCAACGAGAAGCACCTTGGAATCATCATCCGCCAGATGCTCAGGAAAGTTGAGGTCCTCAGAGCTGGCGATACGCAGTTCGTCAAGATGCAGAGAGTCGACAAGAACCTCTTTGACCGTGTCAATGAGGAGATGAAGAAGCAGGGCAAGACCCCAGCTATCGCACGTCCGGTACTTCAGGGTGTGTCTGAGGCAGCGCTTTCAGTGGATTCCTTCATCTCTGCCGCATCCTTCCTCTCAACCACGAGGGTATTGACCAACGCGGCTATTGCGGGTAAAAAGGATGAGCTGAGAGGCCTCAAGGAGAACGTCATCATCGGACATCTCATCCCGGCTGGAACCGGTATGAAGCGCTATAGGTCAGTGCACCTCGATGAGGATGAGAAGCTTCTTGAGCTGCAGAAGGAAGTCGATAAGGCGCGCAGGGAGCAGAAGGTTGATACCGCTGCTTATGCAGACGACTTCGATGCGGAAGAACTTGGTGATATGAAGACGGTGGGAGAACCTGCCGATATTGACGATAGCTCATTTGAGGAGTAAGGCGCCTGTTGGCGCCCTCCTGGGCTGCGTCTGGCAGTTCTCATGCTGACCATCGTTCTGAATAGATGTGCCGCTTGTGCGGCATAGATCCCTCTACTGTGAGGCGAGCGGATCAAATTTAAGGAGTGTATCGTAAGATGCCTACTATTAATCAGCTTATTAGAAAGGGCAGGGAAACCTCCAAGTCGAAGACAAAGTCTCCGGCTCTCCAGGGCTGTCCTCAGAAGAGAGGAGTCTGCACAAGGGTTATGACAGTAACCCCGAAGAAGCCGAACTCCGCTCTCAGAAAGGTTGCCCGTGTGCGCCTTTCCAACGGAATCGAAGTTACCGCATACATCCCGGGTATCGGCCATAACCTTCAGGAGCACTCTGTTGTTCTCATCAGAGGCGGAAGAGTCAAGGACCTCCCTGGTGTAAGGTATCACATCATCCGCGGTACCAAGGATACTCTCGGTGTCGCAGATCGCAAGCGCAGCCGCTCCAAGTACGGTGCGAAGAAGCCAAAGGCCTGATAGGAGGAAGATATGTCAAGAGATAGAAAAGCTCCGGCCAGAAAGGCTACACCAGATGCGATTTACCACAGCACAGTCGTTGAGAAGTTCATCTGCCGCATGATGCTTGACGGAAAGAAGAGCATCTCCACAAGAATCCTTTATACAGCTATGAAGGAACTGGGAGAGAAGAGTGGCGAGAACCCGCTTGATGTCTTCACAAAGGCTGTCGACAACGTAAAGCCTGTTGTCGAGGTCAAGTCAAGACGTGTTGGTGGTGCGACATACCAGGTTCCTGTTGAGATCAGGGAAGAGAGAAGGGAAGCGCTTGCAATGCGCTGGATCATCGCAGCAGCACGTGCCCGCAACGGCAAATGCATGAGCGACAAGCTTGCTGACGAGCTCATGGACGCATACAATTCAACAGGTGCGGCTTTCAAGAAGAAGGAAGACGTGCACAGAATGGCAGATGCGAACAAGGCTTTCAGCCACTTCCGCTGGTAGTTCACAGCACGATTTTCATGCCTCCCTCATTGCAGGGAGGTTTTTATTTTCAGGATGTGCTATCATTTTCTCCATGATTCCTGATTACGATGATTTCTATTCTCTGACAGCGTATGCCCGCCGTTTTATCAAAACGCCTATGCGTGAGATTGAAGGGTGGCTATCACAGCGTTCGACGGTTGCCATGATCACTGACTGGGAAAGACGCAATGGCAATGAGAGCTTCAGGGAATCAAGTGTCCCTTATCTTTTTGAGCGCGCGGATCGTGATGAGGTCATAACAGTCCCGGATTTCATTGCGCTCACATCATGTCAGGGTATTGCCATGGATGGGGATGAGGTTATTGCGGACATATCGATATACAATGATTTCGTCGCATTTCTCACGGCTCGCGGGATCAACATCTGACTATTGAGGAAAGCAGAAGCCCCACGGCAGGATCCGCAGGGCTTCAGGTTCTTCAGCTGTTCAGCGCTTCCTCAAGCGCTCTTGAGAGCTGATCCGGACAGGATGTCGGCTTCATGCCGCACCGGATTCCCCGTACCCGGCCGATTACATCCTCAGCGTTCTGTCCTTCGCAGAGCTTTCCGATGCCCTGCAGGTTGCCGTTGCAGCCGCCATTGAATCTCAGATTGTGTATCCTGTTCTCATCATCAAGTTCGAACATGATAGCCTTTGAGCATGTCCCATGTGTTTTATATTCGATTGTTTTCATATCCATCTCCTCGCTGTAAGATACCTTAAGAGAAGGAGAGGAGCAAGTGAGGCTTCGAAGATTATGTTCTGCGGATGCTGAAGCGGTCACCCGTTTGTTTTATCGTTCTGTCCATGAACTCTGCAGGGGAGAGTACACGCCGTTGCAGTTTGATGCCTGGGCGAGCGCGGATATTGATCCTTCTTCCTGGACGGAACCCCTTTTTTATACATACACGCTTGTCGCGGAGGATGAAGGGGAAATCATTGGTTTCGGGAATATTGATGGCCATTATGTAGACAGGCTCTTCGTATCTCCATCACATACCGGGAGAGGGGTCGGAAGGACAATACTCATGGCGCTTGAATCGAAGGCGCGTGATTTCACGACAGTTTATGCCTCTGATACCGCAAAGCATTTCTTTGAGCATATGGGCTATCGTGTCATCAGGGGAAACCATGTACAGCGATTCTCCGTATCGCTTTGCAACTGGTACATGAGGAAAGAACTCTAAGAGCAATCATATGAGACCTAGACTCTGTAATGCCTTGTATATGCCATCATGGTCATTATCATCAGTATGGAGTCTGATTCTTTTCTTGAGGGCTTCAGGAGCATTTCCCATCAGGAAACCATGCCCGACAGCACGGAGCATTTCCTCATCATTGTAATTGTCTCCGAAAGCAATGGCTTCCTGAAGCGGCACTCCATATTCCGAGCATAATCTCTTGACAGCTGCCGCCTTGGATACGCCCTTGGCCATTATTTCGATGAGAGCGTTGCCGGATCTTACGATAGTGACGTCCTTGAATCTGTCTCTGAGCTTTTCCTCTATGCTCTCGGTTTCTCCGGGATTGCATATGCAGAGTATTTTGCTGATTTCGTCATCCGCGATGGTGTCGATCGTCCCTTCCCGGGATTCTGCTTCCACTATTCTTTCCTCGTTTGCTATCCTCTCATCCTTTCTGATGACAAGCCAATCATCAAATGAGAATAACGAGAGGGACAGGTCGAGGTTTTCCTTGAAGATGAAAGAAGCGATTGCTTTCGCTGCTTCCTTTGTCATTCCCCTGTGATGGAGCGTGTTGCCTTCCGCGTCAAGAATCAGGCCACCGCTGTAAGCTATTATCGGGGAGGAAAAATCATATCGTCTGAGTATCGGGTATATGCCGGATGGGCTCCGCGCAGAGACGATGACGAAAGGAATGTCCTCCTCTTCCGCCTTTCTTATCACTTTCAGCGTATTCCCGCTCATGCGATGGTTGCTGTCAAGCAAAGTCCCGTCAATATCACTGAAAATGATTCGCTTCATTTTCCAATATTGTATAATCCGGGTGGCATACTGTAAACGACCGCATCCATTTCTGATTGGCAGATGGGGCATAATTTATTTTCCTGAAAAGAAATGAAAATCAGTTGACAAAGAATTTGCGTTTATGTAAATTAGTCAAGGTGTCTGACCATGCCCCTTCGGGGTGTGTTGGACTGAAGAGCCAAACCGATTGCCGATGGCGATAAGGTGGTTCCGGAACCGGTCTTTTATAGAAATATGACCATTGTCGTCGGACTTGTATCCGCCGACCTCTGGAAACCCTTTTATTCCTGAAGCAATCAGCTGTCTCTGAGAATATAAAGGCATGGGCCTTTATAAGATATCTTTGTTTTTTGTGGCACAGGCCACAAGGAGGAACTGATGGCTAAGGAAAAATTCGAAAGAACGAAGCCACATGTAAACGTAGGTACGATCGGTCACGTCGACCACGGCAAGACCACACTTACAGCTGCTATCACAATGCATTGTGCAAAGCTGTTCGGTGACAAGGCCCTTGCTTACGATGCAATTGATAATGCACCGGAAGAGAAGGCTCGTGGTATCACCATCAACACAAGACACGTTGAGTATCAGTCCAAGAACAGACACTATGCTCACGTTGACTGCCCGGGCCACGCTGACTACATCAAGAACATGATCACAGGTGCTGCACAGATGGATGGTGCTATCATCGTTGTTGCTGCAACAGATGGCGCTATGGCTCAGACAAGAGAGCACCTTCTCCTTGCTCGCCAGGTTGGTGTACCTGCAATCATCGTATTCATCAACAAGTGCGATCAGGTTGACGACCCAGAGCTCGTTGATCTCGTCGAAGAGGAAATGAGAGACCTCCTCACAGAGTATGGCTTCGATGGTGCTAATGCTCCTGTCGTCAGAGGATCTGCATACCTTGCTATGACACAGCCGGACGATCCAGAGGCTACAAAGTGCATCGACGAGCTGCTTGATGCTATGGACAGCTACATTCCGCTTCCGGAGAGAGCTGTTGACCAGCCGTTCCTTATGCCGATTGAGGACATCTTCTCAATCTCTGGCCGTGGAACTGTTGTTACAGGTAGAGTCGAGCGCGGTGTAATCCACCTCAACGATCCTGTTCAGATTGTTGGTATCAGAGAGACTCAGAACACTGTTGTTACAGGTATCGAGATGTTCAACAAGCTTCTTGACGAAGGTCAGGCAGGCGATAACATCGGAGCACTCCTCCGCGGGATCGACAAGAAGGAAGTTGTCCGTGGCCAGGTTCTTGCAAAGCCAAATTCAATCACACCTCACCAGAAGTTCACAGGAACTGTATACGTACTTTCCAAGGAAGAGGGCGGTAGACACTCCCCATTCTTCGATGGTTACAGACCACAGTTCTATTTCAGAACAACCGACATCACAGGTACTGTTCACCTCCCAGAGGGAAAGGAAATGGTCATGCCTGGCGATCACACATCAATCAATGTTGAGCTGATCC
>CASFLH010000112.1 GCA_949295505.1 uncultured Spirochaetales bacterium
CATGCATCCTGGGCAGCCTTTGTTACATCGGCCCATGTATAGTTGCCATTGATGTATTCAAGCATTGCCTGAGCAAAGTCTGCCTTCCACTGCTCTGATGGGATACCATTGAATACCCATGGAATGGAGCTGACACCTTCCTTGTTCATCCAGATGTTGACCTGCTTCGCGAGAGGATCGTTTGGAACCTCATCTGCTGAGAAGGAGGCGAACGGTGTGATGAACATCAGCTGGTTTGTTACGATCTTCTTGCCTTCATCGCTGCTGTAAAGCCATGTGAGGAATGTATCTGCGCCTTCAAGAGCTTCTGCTGTTGCGTTCTTGTTGAATGCCAGATAGTTCTCTGTTCCGACGTTGATTCCCTTTGTCTCCTCACCATCAAGGCCCATATAGATCGGCAGGAACTTGATGTCGGCATCAGCCACGACATTGCCCTGTGTGCCAAGGATCTGTGCAGCTGCCCAGTTTCCGTTCTGGACCATGGCGACCTGTCCTAGTGCGAACTCAGCCATGCTGTCAGCATCGGCTTTGGATCCTACCATTCCCTTCGGGGTGATAGAGTTGTTGAGATAGAGATCGAAGATGTTCTGGAAATTATCGGAGTAGGTGAAATCGAATTCAGCTGCAGCCTGTGCAGTTGCAAGATCTCCGTATTCTGCCTGCAGTACTGGGTTCACGAGATGAGTTGTCCATCTCCACTCTGATCCAGGCATGAATGATGTGGATGCGAACACGCCCTGGATTCCAAGCTCATCGAGGTGCTTCGACATATCCTCGACAACAGCCTTGAGAGTCTCGAAGGATGTGATTTCTTCTACGGATGAGATGTCTACAGCCTTATCTGGAAGAGCGAAGTACTTCCTCATGATTGCATCGTTGTAGATGATGCCATAGCCTTCTACAGCATATGGCACAGCAACGACGTTTCCATCGAGGGAGAGGGCCATTCCCTTGTCTGCGAGGAGAGCATAGAAATCAGTATCCTGCAGCGGGGCAACTGTATTCACGTTCTCGGCAATGCCCACAGGTCCGTTTACCTGGAAGATTGTCGGAGGAGCTGACTTTGAAAGCTCACTTCTGAGTGTTGACTGATACTGGTTTGAAGCAGCAGTCACGACCTTCAGCGTGTACTGAGGATATGCAGCCTCGAATGCCGGCTTTACGACATCTGTATATACATCTGCGATTTCTGGCTTGAAGTTGAGGAAATAGACTTCGGTCTTCCCTGAGCTCTCTTTTGAGCCGCCGGCGAAAACGCCAGAGAGTGCTATCATTGCGATGAGCACGATTGCGAACGCTTTCTTCATACTTTTCTCCTTTTGTATGGTTCCGATAGATGAAAAATAATCTTCATCTGTAATCATACGGTAAATCGGTTTTGTTAACCGGTCAACAAAAATTTATAACAATTTTTATCTCGCTATTATGCATGAAATTAATGTTGATTTGCCTGTTCAGGTTGTTCAAATGTGATGACGAGTGTCGGCAAATGGCTGGAATATAGTTAATTTTCGGTTAATCAGAATCCTTGCGGGTGACAATATGCTGTCATTAGGTTAGAATCATGACGTTATGAATACCGAACTGGTTTATCAATTGATAATGATTGTTGTTGGTCTGATACTGATCTACCTCGCAATCAAGAAGGAGATGGAGCCTACACTTCTTCTCCCAATGGGTTTCGGAGCGATTCTCGTTAACCTTCCTGGTTCAGTTATGCTTCAGGACAATGCAATCCTGCAGTGGCTGTACAATGTCGGTATCGAGAGCGCAGAAGCATTCCCGCTTCTTCTCTTCATTGGAATCGGAGCAATGATTGATTTCGGGCCACTTATCTCAAAGCCTTGGCTCATCTTCATCGGAGCTGCTGGACAGGGTGGTATCTTCATCTCGATGATTATCGCATCCCTGCTTGGATTCCCTCTCAATGATGCTGCTTCAATCGGTATCATTGGTGCTGCTGATGGTCCTACTGCGATCCTCGTTTCACAGCGTCTCCATTCGAATTATGTTGCAGCAATTCTTGTTGTCGCATACTGTTACATGGCGCTCGTCCCGATGATCCAGCCGATTGTCCTCAAGGCAACTACCACAAAGAAGGAAAGGGCGATCCAGATGCACTATTCCGCAGGGTCAGTGTCAAAGACGACAAGAATCGTCTTCCCGATTGTCACAACCATTGTCTGCGGTATCCTTGCCCCGGATTCAGCTGCCCTTGTAGGTATGCTTATGTTCGGTAACCTCCTGAGGGAGTGTGGTGTTCTTGACAGCCTTTCAAGAGCTGCTCAGGATATGCTTTCACCGCTCATCACACTGATGCTTGGTCTTGCTATCTCCCCGATGATGTCTGGCCCGGCTCTTCTGCAGCCTGCTACGCTGATGATCATGGCATTCGGTCTTGTCGCATTCGTGTTCGATACAGCATGCGGTGTTGTCTTCCTCAAGATAGTGAACATCTTCCTTCCGAAGGATAAGAAGATCAATCCGCTTATCGGTGGCGCTGGAATCTCAGCATTCCCGATGTCTTCACGTGTTGTCCAGAAAGTCGGTATCGAGGCAAACAAGCAGAATCACCTGCTTCCGTTCGCGCTTGGTGCAAATGTTTCCGGACAGATCGCATCCGTACTCGCAGGAGGTCTCCTCCTTTCCGAGCTCATCCCGTATTTCGGCTGATAAGGAGCGTGCAATATGCCTAATGCAATCGTAATCGCATTCCAGAGCTGGGGACTTCTCGCATGTGCTCTCGGAATCCTCTTCGTTGCTCTCGTGATTCTCAACAAGGTCACTGGCAAGAAGGATAAATAATCCTGATCTGAATTGCAGATCTGATGCTCTCCTGCGGGGGAGCATTTTCTTGTGCCTTTAAGGTCATCCCCAAGGGAAGCTTGGGGATAAATAAACCACCTGCTCTGCAGGTGTGGTGGGGAAAAGGGTTATACCCAAGGAAAAGCCTTGCCCTTGTATAATGTGGAGTGTTCAAGCCCACAGAAGACAAAGAGGCAAGGCGAATGGCCAATAAAAGGGATGCGTTCAGCCATACGAAATGGCTATGCAAGTATCATATAGTATTCACGCCAAAATATCGACAGAAGGCAATATACGGCGAGATGAGAAAGGACATCGGGCAGATACTGAGGGCCCTGTGCGAGCATAAAGGTGTGGAACTGATAGAAGGGCACCTGATGCCCGACCATGTGCATATGCTGGTATCGATACCACCGCGGATAAGCGTGGCATCGTTCATGGGGTATCTGAAGGGCAAGAGTGCGCTGATGGTGTTCGACAGGCACTCGAACCTGAAGTACAAGTTCTGCAACAGGCATTTCTGGGCGGACGGATATTATGTGAGCACCGTCGGACTGAATACGGAGACGGTGCGGAAATATATCCGGGAGCAGGAGATGGCGGACATCGCGCATGACAAGGTGACTGGAGAACGTCGTGACCCCTTCGAGGGGTAGCAGGTAGAAAATGCAGGGCTTGAACGAAGTGAGAGCGAGGTGCCCTAAGACACCTCGCCTGCATTCAGGGGTTATACCCCCGGATCAAACCACGTCTTTTAGGCGTGGTCATGATTTGCGCATATTCTTTTCCAAAGAATGAATTAATGGAATTTTCACATTATACCTACTGATATTTTTACGTATTTGGTCTAGTATCGGTTTCCG
>CASFLH010000113.1 GCA_949295505.1 uncultured Spirochaetales bacterium
GCATCCTGCAATCCTCTTGTTCCGAGATTGACTGCCATCATGAGCTTTGTATCAGCGGCTTTAGCCCAAGCTGCCGCCTCATCGAGTCCGAATGTGTTCGGTTCCAGCGTCTTCCATGCAGCATCGAGCCTTGCCGGTCTTTCTGCCACTGGGCCTACACCATCCTCCCATCTGTAACAGGATACGAAATTCCCGCCGGGGTATCTCACGTATGGAACATCAAGTTCTCTAATGAGCCTGATGACATCTTTCCTGAAGCCGTTCTCGTCCGCTTCGGGGTGGCCAGGCTCATAAATACCGCTGTAAACGGCTCTTCCAAGATGTTCAATGAAGGAGCTGTAGATCCTTCTGTCTACAGCTGCCTTCTTCATGTCACGATCAGCAATGAGCCTTGCCTTAAGCATTGATGTCCTCCGCAATCGTGATAATCTCAAATGGCTTGTATTCGAGCTTCTCCGTCCAGCCTTCATGATCTTCGAGCATGTTCAGCGTCTCGACCTTTCTTCCGAGGTCTACCGTACCTCTCTTGCCATCCTGCTCTGAAAGACGGTAGATAATCTTCTTTCCATCTTCTGAAAGCTTTGCGGCTTCAAGATACAGCGGACCGAAATCCCAGGATGCTGAGAGAGGTTCTGCGGTTTTTACAAGCGGGGTATTGTATTCGATTGCCCTCTTGTTGATTCCACTCTCCACGGCGCTTCCCTTGTGTGGGAGAATCGTCAGACAGAAATCATGATGTCCGATATCTGACATGATATCCGGTCTGATGTTCGACCTGAGAAGGCTGACAGTGAATCCGTCTTCCTGAACACCAAGGCCGTATTTTCCTTCGTTGATGACCGCGATACCGCCATCAGTTTCAGAGAAGTCCGTCCAGAGATGTGTCGAGACTTCGAATCTTGCCTGCTGCCAGGTTGTGTTCTTGTGAGTCTCGCGTACGGCAAAACCTGCACTGGTATCTGTGACGAGAGAGCGGGAGAGCACGTTGCAGGCAAACTCTGCTTTCATGAGCTTGTGCTTCTCATCCCAGTCAACGATATGCTCTGTCTCGATTTCAGGGGAGGCTGCGAACAGCCTGATGACGAGTCGCCATGTGCTCTTGCCGCCAGGTGTCTTAAGAACAGCTGAGAATTCTGCTGATACGCTATCCGCCTTGTCGAGGGAAAGCGGTTTCTCCACAGAGAGCTCATACTCGACTTCATCGTAGTTCGGGAGGATATCCCAAGCGTCATACATGCCCGGTGTATCCTGATAGAGGTGCAGCTTGTTGAAACCACCCTTGACCCATTCCCTGCCTGTCTCTGCATCGCGGAGGCTTGCAAATGAACCGTCATTTCCGAATTCGATTTCATAATAAGGCGTTGAAACCTTGTTTCCATCAGCCTTGAGCCAGGATGTGTCACCTGATGTCCTGTCCTCGATTTTGCCCGATGAGAGCGAGTCGATAGCAGGGTAGGCGAAGTATCCATTCACGCCATGCCTTACGCTCTTGCCGCTTTCGGATTCGATGAAGTGCACACCCTCCCTCTTCCAGTTGAGTGAGTTGAAGTAGTAGTCACCATTCTCGGAGAGAATCGAATCGAGATCCTTGTCGACAGCCTGGTAATCAGCAATGGCGTCCTCATAAACAGGATTGATATGGCTTCCAGGAAGAATATCGTGGAACTGGTTGAGAAGGAAGCGCTTATAAGCATCCCTGATTTCATCTGCAGGGTACTTCTTTCCATTCCTGCTTCTTATGAGTGAGACTATCTCAGTATTCCTGAGCTTGGACTCAAGCTTTCTGTTGTATGCCTTCAGATTCGACTTCGTGGTGAACGTTCCACGGTGCATCTCAAGATAGAGTTCTCCATCCCATACCGAAAGCTCAGTATTGCCGTCGAAGTTGCTGTGAAGATACTCATCAGCTCTCATGTGCTTTGTCTTGGGCATGAGCGAAAGCTTGTCGAAGCGATGCATCATCTCAATCATCTCTTCTGTTGCGCCACTTCCACCGTCACCATATCCGAACATCGAGAGCGTTGCTCCGCCTCTTTCCTTGTCCTGATATGCATCCCAGTTCTCCATGATCTGGCTCGGCATGTTCCATGTGATGAAGTGTGTAGGAGGAACACATGCATAGATCATCGTTCCATCGAGTCCCTTCCAGAGGAAGTTGTTGTGAGGGAACCTGTTCGTATCATTCCATGTGGACATCTTGTTGGAGATGAAGTAATTCACCCCTGACTTCTTCAGAATCTGAGGAAGAATCCAGCTGTTTCCGAAGACATCCGGAAGCCATGCTGTGTCTACCGTGATTCCGAAAGCTCTTCTATAGTAGTGCTGCCCATAAAGGCACTGTCTTATGAGGCTTTCTGCAGATGGGATATTGCAGTCAGGCTCGACATACATTGCGCCTACTGGCTCGAACTGTCCGCTCTTGACCTTCTCCTTAAGCTCCGCGAAAAGCTCCGGATGGTATTTCTCAAGCGTCTCATAGACATATGGCTGTGTATGCGTGTAGTGGAAATCTGGATACTGATCCATAAGCCTCATCTGGATGAGTATTGTCCTTGCATTCTTCTCGACAACATGGATACGTCTCCAGTAGTAGGCTATATCGAGATGAGAGTGTCCGATGAGGGCAAC